>SKTN01000370.1 GCA_007117945.1 Nitriliruptoraceae bacterium
CCAGCACCCTCGGCCCGACGACGGCGACCAGGGCCGCGCAACCGCCGAGCAGGACCAGCAGCAGCACACCGGCGATCACGAACACCCGGCGCGTGGTGCGCCGGCCCTCGGTGGCGGCCGGGGGCACCGGGAGGCGGCGGTGGCGGGGTGGGCGGGCCCGACCGGTCGCCGGTCACGACAGGTAGCTCGCCACCCGAGCCTCGAGGGCCGCCTCGTCGTCGACGGGCAGGCTGACCTCCTCGAGATCGTCGACCACCACGTCCGCGCCGTGCGCGCGGAGCTCGGCGGCCATGCCCTCACGGTCGATCCCGATCACCAGGCCGAAGCCGCCGCGCTTACCGGCCTGGACCCCCGCCTGTGCATCCTCCATGACCACGGTGCGCTCCGGGGTGGCGTCGATGCGCCGCGTCGCCTCCAGCAGCGAGGCCGGGTCGGGCTTGCCGGGCAGGCCGAGCTCACCGGCGACCACCCCGTCGACCCGGGCCTCGAACAACTCCAGCAACCCAGCAGCCTCCAGGACGGGTCGGCAGTTGCGGCTGGCGGAGAACACCGCGGTGCGGATGTCGTTGGCGTGGAGCCGGCAGATGAGCTCCACGGTGGAGGGGAAGACGACCACACCATCCTGCTCGAGGGTGGCGAGGAAGGCGTCGTTCTTGCGGTCACCGAGCGCCGCGATCGTATCCTCGTCCACCTCGACGCCGCGCCCGAGCAGGAAGTCCCGCACACCGTCGAGGCGCGGCTTGCCGTCGACGAAACGCAGGTAGTCCTGGTCGGTGAAGGGCGCGTGGTCCTCGCCCGCCTGCTCGGGCCGCTCGGCGAGGTAGTCGTCGAACAGCCGCTTCCAGGCAGCGCGGTGGACGGATGCGGTGTCGGTGATGACCCCGTCGAGGTCGAAGATGACCGCGTCGTAGCGATCGGGGTCCAGGGTGATGGTCATCGGCCTGCCTCGCGTGGTCGTCGCACGGCGCCGCGTCCCGACGCCCGGCTGCACCAGCCGGCACCACACCTGGCGTGGGGTGCCGGCCCGGGTGTGCAGCATGGCAGCCGACGCCAGCCGGTGTCGACCGTGGTCACGGCCGCAGCCCGACGGCGGCGACGCTCACACGCTCACTGGTCGCGACGTCCGAGGATGGGGAAGCCCTCCAGGATCCCTTCCAGACGGTCGCCGATGACGACGATGTCCCCCCGGGGCACCCCGGTCACGGCGAAGCGCAGCTCCGTGCCCGCCTCCGCCGGCTCCTTGGCGATGCCGGCGATGGTCACCGCGTCCTGCTCCACCGTCAGGTCCAGCTCCAGCCACCCCTCGATCGACCGGAAACGCGCCACGGGCTCCTCGCCGAGGGCGAACCGGCGCAGCTCCACGAGGAACTCAGTGAGCTCCTCGACCTTCAGCGAGGCCTGCACCCGCGCGGAGAACCCGCTCTGGCGGACATCGATGCCGGTGGCGAGCCAGTTCGCGTCCCAGTAGCGGTCCGCCCGCTCGGCGGGCTCACGTGCGAGCACGCGGAGACGCACGTGACCGGACTCGCCTTCGAGCAGCAGGGTCTGGTCGGGATCCTCAGGGGTCATCGTCTGACGGTAGCCGGCCGCGGCACCCCGCGCGCCGGCGGCGAGGTGTCAGCCGGGGAACCGCACGCCGCTGCGCAGCAGCACGTTGGCGTACGGCCGGAACTCCCCGGTCCTGACCACGGCACGGGCACCGTGGGTGGCGGCCTTGAGGTCCTCGTGCGACACGTGTTCCACGGCGACCCCGGGCAGCCGCTGTGCGAGGGCGTCGATCAGCCACGCCGCCGCCTCGCCGCTCTCGTGGGCGAGGACGTAGGCCTCCACATGGAACTCCTCGAGCACCGCGTCGAGGACCTCGAGCAGTGGCGGTTTCCCCGGGGCGAAGGCCAGGTCGATCCGCGGGGTGGCAGCGGGGATGGGCAGCCCCGCATCGGCCAGGCCGATCAGGTCGCCATGCCCGGCCGAGGCCAGCGTCCGCGCCAGCTCGGGGTGGAGCACACCTGCGTCCTTCACGATGCCGGACCTCCTGCGTGCCGCTGGTGCTCGAGCTCGCTGCGGCGGGGCAGCGAGGGCTGTGCACCCTTGCGGGTGACGGTGACGGCGGCAACCGTGCTCGCCCACCGAGCGGCCGGCTCCAGCTCCGCACCCTCGGTCATCGCCACGGTCAGGGCCGCACAGAAGGCGTCTCCGGCCGCGGTCGCGTCCACGGCGTGGACCTCGGGTGCCGCGACGTGGGCCACCCGGTCACCGTCCATGACCAGGGCGCCGTCCGCCCCCAGGGTGACCACCACCTGTGTGGGGCCGTCCAGGCTGCGCGCCAGGTCGGCAACCTCGGCGTTGGTCGTCGGTTCCCGGTCGGCACCGGCCAGCGCGGCGAGCTCACCCCGGTTGGGGACCAGCACGTCGACGCGGTGCAGGAGCTCCGATGGCAGCCGCGCGGCCGGGGCAGGGTTGAGCACGACGAGCCCCTGCGCTGCTGCGGCAGCTGCAGCGATCGCGGGCACCGGTACCTCGAGTTGCAGCAGGACCGCGGTGGCCTCGCCGAGCCGGGCACCGGCCACGTGCTCGGGCGAGAGGCGGTGGTTCGCGCCGGGACTGACCACGATCGTGTTGTCGCCGTCCTCGCCGACCACGATCAGGGCGAGGCCGCTCGGCACGTCGTTGAGCATGTGCAGGTCGGTGACGTCCACCTCGTCGTCGAGCAGCGCCTGGCGGAGGGTGTCCCCCACCTCGTCGTCACCGACGCAACCGACGAAGCGGGTCGCCACCCCGAGCCGCGCGCAGGCCACGGCCTGGTTGGCGCCCTTGCCACCGGCTGCGCGGTAGTGGTCACCGCCGATGACGGTCTCACCGAGTCGTGGATGCCGCTGCACCGGCACGACGACGTCGAGGTTGGCGCTGCCGACCACGGCGATCGTGGGCGAGCCCTGCGGCGATGACCCGCTCACGAGGTCACCGCCCCGTCGGCGACCGTGCCGGCGGTCCATGCCAGCAGGGACTGGAACAGTGGCGCGTAGCCCGCCCACTGCTCGCAGAAGGCGGGTGGCGCCCAGTGCGGTGCGCAGTCGGAGGTGAACACCGCGGTGCGTCCGGCACCGACCTGCCGGACGGCGATGAGGGGATCCCCGGCGATGGTGGCGAGGACCTCGGCCCCGGCCACGGGCACCGTCCGGTTGTGCCCCAGCAGGTGCGGCCACGCCTCGCCCACACCGCCGAGCGCAGGGTGGTCGGGGACGCTGACGCGCGGCACGGCCCCCTCCGGGGCCTCGCAGCGGTCGTCATGGGGCAGGCAGGTGACGGGCAGGACCTCCTCGACGGGCGTGCCCGCGAAGGCGGCCTTGGCCTCGAACCCGGTGAAGGACAGGTAGCCACCGACCATGACCAGGCCACCACCGTCCCGGACCCAGTCAGCCAGACAGCGCAACCGGTTCGGGCGCGTCTCGGAGCCTTCCAGCACGGCGCGCGGCAGCAGCAGGGAGTTCGCGCCGATGTCGCTGAGGACCACGACGTCGTAGTCGGCCAGCGCGCCCGGCGTGTCGGGGAAGCCGTCGGGTACCAGGTGCGCCGGGAGATGGGTGACGGTGTGCCCACCCGCCTCGAGGGCGTCACGCAGGGGGCCGATGCCCTCCACGTAGGAGCTGACGGTGAAGTGGTCGACACCCTTGATGTGGGTCGACTGGGTGATCCAGGACTCGCCCGCGACCAGGACGTGCATGGCGATCCTCCTCGGTTGGGGGTCGTGAGGCTCGGGGCGGTGGTTCAGCTCTCGTTGATCACCTGGAAGAAGGTGACCTCGTAGGTGGCGATCCACTCCATCCAGCGCGCGGCGACGTCCTTGCCGGGCGACACCTCATGGTCGGCCTCGAAGACCTCGGGTGAGGTGATCTCGATGACCTCGAGCCCGTCCCACCCCGCCGGGGCACCGCCCATCTGCCGGAGGGCACGCCCGTCGAGGAAGCGCTGTACCGAGGGCAGCTCCAGCATCCTCGGGCCGATGAACTCCCGGGCGAAACGTTCGTAGTCGTCCAGCGTGCGGCCCTCTGCCAGGGTGAACAGGGTGATGGCGACGTGCACGTGGGGTTCCTCTGCTCGGTGGGTACGGGACGGTGTCGGGGCCGGCCGGCTCGGGGGGGGAGCACCGGCCGGCCCCGAACCCGTTAGTCGAGGAAGTCCCCGACGTTGTCGGCGGTCACCAGCTCGACGTCGACGGGTACCTCGTCGTCGAGGTCCTCGCCGCCGGCGAGCGCGATGGCGCTCTCGATGCCGATCCGACCGATCTCGAAGGGCTGCTGGGCGACGGTGCCGTCCATGCGGCCGTCCTCGACCGCCGCGAGGGCGTCGTCGGTGGCGTCGAAGCCGATGATCACCAGGTCATCGAGGATGCCGAGGGCGTCGGCCGCCTCCACGGCACCCAGGGCCATCTCGTCGTTCTGGGCGAAGATGGCGTCCAGCTCCGGGTTGGCCTGCAGGATGTCCTGCGCGACGCTGAAGCCCTCGTCGCGGCTGAAGTTGGCCGTGATGCTGGAGACCAGCTCCACGCCGTCGGCATCGGCCAGGACGTTGTCGAAGCCGGCGCCGCGCTCACGCGTGGCGTCGGTGCCGGCGATGCCCTCGAGCTGTGCCACGGTGCCCTCGCCGCCGATCAGAGACAGCAGCTCCTCGGTGGCCAGCTCACCACCGAGCACGTTGTCGCTGGAGACGTGGGTGGCGACCTCTGCACCATCCACGGCACGGTCCACGGTGATCACCGGGATGCCCGCGGCCTCCGCCGACTCGACGACCGCGATCGCGGCCTCGGAGTCCACGGGGTTGAGCACGATCACGTCGACGCCCTGGGTGATGAAGTCATCGATGCCGTTGGCCTCGGTCTGGGCGTCGTCCTGGGCATCGTTGACGAGCAGCTCGATACCCGCGTCATCGGCGGCGGCCTGGGCGCCCTCCTGCAGGGTCACGAAGAAGGGGTTGGCAAGGGTGGAGATGGACAGGCCGACGGTGACGTCGGACGCCTCCCCGTTGGCCTCGTCGGTCGCCTCCTCACCGTTGCACGCCGCGAGCACGAGCGCGAACACCGCCACCAGTGCGGCCAGTTGGAAGAGCTTCCGGTTACGTCTCATGGTGCTTCCTTCCGATGGTTCTCATCCCTCCGCAGGCTTGCGGAGGGTGTCGGTCATGACGGCGACGGCGATCACCGCGCCGATGACGATCTGTTGCCAGAACGACGACACTCCGAGCAGGTTCAACCCGTTGCGGATCACGCCGATGATCAGCGCCCCCACCAGCGTTCCCGTCAAGCGTCCGCTCCCGCCGTTCAGGCTGGCGCCACCGATGACCACGGCCGCGATGACATCCAGCTCCAGGGTCGTGCCCGCCGTGGGCTGCGCGGAGTTGAGCCGCGCGGTCAGGAACAACCCACCCACCGCTGCCAACGCGCCGGCGGCGGTGTAGACCTTGAGCTTGGCCCGGCGGACGTTGATGCCCGACAGGCGTGCGACCTCCTCGTTCCCGCCGATGGCGTACAGCGCCCGTCCCGTGGGTCGGTAGCGCAGGTACATCGACCCCAGCACGAACAGCGCAGCCACGAACAGCACGCTGACGGGGATCACCCCGAACAGGCGGAAGGTGGCGATCCAGCGGAACCATGCCGGGTAGCCGGTGATGGGCTGTCCCCCGGTGATCACCAGCGCCAGGCCGCGGGCCACCGACAGCATCGCCAGGGTCGCGACGAAGGGTGGCAGGCGCCCATAGGTGATCAGCAGGCCGTTGATCAGGCCGGCCAGGGCGCCCACGCCGATCCCGGCGATGATCGCCACGCCCATGGGCAGGCCCGCGGCCGCGAAGGTCCACCCCGCCACCGCTCCGCCCAGGCCGAGCACGGAACCGACGGACAGGTCGATGCCCTTGGTGATGATCACCGCCGTCCCGCCGAGGGCGAGCACCGCGAGCACGGTGATCTGCTGGAAGACGTTGAACAGGTTGCCGACGGTCAGGAAGTTGGGTGCCAGGATCGCGAGCACCGCGCTGAGGACGAGCAGTCCGATGAGGGGTCCACTGCCCGACAGCAGGCGCTCGAGGAGCCCGCGCAGGGTCCCAGGTGCGGACGGCGAGGCATCCGCGGCGGAGGTCGGAGGGTTCGTTTCGGTGTCGGACATCCCTATCCCTCCACAGCCAGTTGCATCACGGCCTGCTCGGTGGCGTCCGCTCGTGGCAGCTCGCCGGTGAGTCGACCCCGGCTGAGCACGGCGACACGGTGGGCCAGACCGAGGACCTCGGGCAGCTCCGAGGAGATGACGATGACCCCCTTGCCCTGCTGCACGAGCTCCTCGATGATCCGGTAGATCGCCTGCTTGGCCCCGACGTCCACGCCGCGCGTGGGCTCGTCGAAGATCACCACGTCCGGTTCACGGGGGAGCCACTTGGCGATCACGACCTTCTGCTGGTTCCCGCCCGACAGGGTCG
>SKTN01000307.1 GCA_007117945.1 Nitriliruptoraceae bacterium
CCGACGACGAAGTACGCCAGACCGAAGCCCACCAGGGCCACGATCAGGATCAGCAGCGGGACGGTGCCGGAACCGCCCGCCTCGACGGCGATGAAGGGGAGGATCATCGATGGGCTCCGGGACTCAGACGCACGAGGGACCCTCGGGCGGCTGCTCGAGGGCGTTCGCGGTTCGGGCCGGACCGGTCAGCTCCTGGCTGAGGTCCACGATGAACCGGCCGTCGTCGATGAAGGACACGTAGCGGTCGAGGCCCCGGGGGGCGGGCCCGCCGGTCCACTCGCCGTAGCGGTTGTAGCGCGAGCCGTGGCAGGGGCACTCGAACCACTGGGAGGCCTGGCACCAGGGCACACCGCACCCGAGGTGGGGGCAGGACTGGGAGTTGACCGCCATGAGCCCGTGGTCGTCGTCCACGATCGCGTGATCGTCGCCGTAGGCCCGCATCGCCGAGGAGGAGGAGGGATCCCACACCAGGATGGAGATCCCGCCCTCGGGGATGCGCATCGGCGCCCGCTCGTTCTCGATCTCCTCGATCAACTCCCGGGCGTCACCGAGGTCCACCTCACCGGCCAGGCCGTCGCCCTCACGGGGCCACAGCATGCCGAGGGTGCCCAGGGCGAAGCCGCCGAGCCCCACGCCCACGGAGCCGATCAGGCTGTAGCGCAGGAAGGTGCGACGCTCGACGGGCTTGAGCGTGGTGCGGCCCTTGTCGTCGTCTGCCATCGTGTCGTCCTTGGTCGGTGTCGCGGCGTCCGGGTGACGGACGTACGCCCATGGTGCCGGCTACAGGGTGAATCCGAGACCCTGTACCCACGGCCACACCCAGGCGTAGCCGGCGCCGCGGAGGAAGGAACCGATGATGACCAGCAGCCCCCAGAAGGTGAGGAAGAACGTGAAGGCCAGGTTGGCGACCTTGCGGTTCTCCGGCTTGGCAGAGGGGTTCTTGTCCACGTAGGGCGCAGCCATGAGCAGCAGGACGAACACCCCCGGCAGGGTGACGCCGGCCACCATCGGGTGGAAGTAGGCCAGCAGCTCCTGCAGCCCCATGAAGTACCAGGGGGCCTTGTTGATGGCCGGCACCTCGTTGGGGTTGGCCAGGGACCCGAGAGGGGCGTCGAGGAAGAACGCGGCGATCAGCAGCAGGGACCCCGCCGCGAGCAGGGCGACGAACTCCACGAGCAGCAGGTGGGGCCAGGTGTAGACCTTGTCCATCTGCTTGGACTGCACCTGCTGGATCCCCGCGGGGGGCACCAGCGCCAGGAGGCGGTGGGTGTGGTCCGAGGAGGTGGGTACGCCCATGGACCCGCCGTTGCCGCCGTTGCCGAGGGAGGCCGCGACCCGTGCGGAGCGCTCCTCGGGGGTCAGGCGGCCACCACCGGCCTGCGCTTCCGCAGGCGCGGCGGTCTTGGTCGCGACGCCACCGCCGCCACCGGCCTTCTCCTTGGCGGCCTCCAGGGCCTTGGCGGCGTCCTCGGGGGACTTCGGGCCCAGGCTGGCACCCTCGGCGACCTTGGCCTGGCGCACGGCCGCGGCCTTGGCCTTGGCGCGGGCGATCCGCTCGCTCTTGCCCTCACCGATCAGGCGGTCGTAGACCTCCTGATCGATCTGGACCTCGTCGCTCATCGTCGTACCTCTCTGGAACGTGGCGCCCCGACCGGGTGGCCGTGGCAGGCGGGTGCCGGGGGCCTAGAGCGGACCGGAGATGCCACCGTCCTTGCGGATCCGCCAGAAGTGGACCGCGAGGAAGATGACCGTGACGAAGGGGATGAACAGCACGTGGAGCACGTACCAGCGCAGCAGGGTGTCGGGGCCGATCTCCATGCCGCCGAGGAGCACGAACTGGACCTGGTCCCCGAACACCGGGGTGAAGCCCATCATGTTGGTGCCCACGGTCACCGCCCACAGGGCGAGCTGGTCCCAGGGCAGCAGGTAGCCGGTGAAGGAGAGCAGCAGGGTCAGGACGAGCAGGATCACCCCGACCACCCAGTTGAACTCCCGCGGGGGCTTGTAGGCACCGTGGTAGAAGACCCGGGCCATGTGCAGGAACACCGTGAACACCATCGCGTGCGCACCCCATCTGTGGAGGTTGCGCACGAGTTGTCCGAAGGTCACCGACGCGGAGATCTCCCGCATGTTGAGGTAGGCCACCTCGGTGCCGGCGCCTGCGGCCGGGGTGTAGAAGAACATCAGGAAGATGCCCGTGACGGTGAGCAGGATGAACATGAAGAAGCTGAGGCCACCCAGACAGTAGGTGTAGGTCAGCTTCAACCCGTGCCGCTTCACCTTGACCGGGTGCAGGTGGTAGAGGACGTTGTTCATCGAGGCCAGCGCGCGGTCACGCGAGGTGTCCCGGTAGCCCTTCCGGTAGATCGATCCCGGACGGAAGATCGACTTCCAGATGACGTTGTCCTGGACGTTGCCCTTGACATCGTCGTAGGTGGGGAGCTTCGGCACGCTCGTCCCTCTCTCGGTTCGGTCCTGCGGGGCGCCTCGGGCGCGTCCGTCGTCCTGTTCTCGGGCCCTCGGGCCCCCGGCTCAGCTCTCGACGCGGCCCAGCCACAGCGCGTCGGAGGGGCAGCGTTCCACACAGATGGCGCAGCGCGTGCACTCGTTGTCATCGATGATGAACACCGCGTGCGACTGGGATGCCAGGGTCTTGAGCTGGGAGGAGTCCGCATCCCGGATGATGTCGGGGGACATCATGTAGATGCACTCCCAGGGGCACACGTCCTCGCAGGCGCGGCACAGGATGCACAGCTCGGGGGTCAGCCCGATGTGGCGCTTCGGCTTGACGCGTTCCTGGAGCCACTGCGGGTCGACCTGCTGCACGGTGTAGTCGTCGTACATCAGGGGGTGTTCCCCCCGGTCGGTCTTGCCCACGGTGCACCTCCCTTCGTCGTCTCGCTGGTTGCCGTGGCGCCACCGGAACCCCGGTGGCGCCGCCACCTCACTTGTAGCCGCCGGACTCCGGCTTGGTCTCCGCCGGGGCCAGGGTCTTCGGGTAACTGCGCTGCATCCTGAGCCCCGCCCAGATCGTGACCACCACGCCACCCACCATCAGCAGACCGATCGTGCCCTCGGTGATCACCATGTAGAGGTCCGTGGCGATGTCGATCCGCACGTCGTCGGCGAGGTCGATGCCGGCCGAGGCCGGGATGATCGTGCCCGACAGCAGGTCCCGGTTCGACTCGGTGAACTGGATCCACACGTGGGGCAGGACCCCGTGGAGCCACCACAGCAGGCTGGCGGCGCCCATGATGCCCATCGTCGCCGACACCCACTCGCGCTTGCCGTAGGTGATCTTGGCGAGGTAGAGCGGCAGGATCCCGAGGGGTCCGAGCCACAGCAGCATGATCGCGCCGCCGACCCACCCCTCGCCGCCTCCGGCGGGGTCACCGAACTGGTACAGCGCCCGCCCGACCTCCGGCAGGGCGCCGAAGAACTCGCCGAACCACTCGATCACGTGCGCTCCTGTCACCCCGGGACGGCCTTCCGGCCCTACCGAGGTCCATATGCCCCCCGGTGGGGGGCCGAAGGTACCAACCGGCGGTTGGCCCGAACAAACGGACGGTGTCCGCGGGGCCTCATCGGGGCGGTCCGCGGTGGCCGTCGACCTCGGCCCGCGGGGGCGCTCCGGCCCGTGCGCGCGCGCCCTGCTCAGCCATCCCGGCCCGCCACCACCTCGGCGGCTTCGTGGGCGGCCTCGACGATCCGATCGAGATCGTCGGCCCCGAGCGCCAGGGAGGTGAACACGATCTCGTAGCCCGAAGGGGCGAGGTAGACCCCCCGCTCCAGCATGGCGTGGAAGAACCGGGCGTAGGCGTCGTGGTCGGCGGCGGCGACGTCCTCGAAACGGCGGGGCAGCCGGTCGGAGAAGACCACGCCTGCCAGGGTCCCGTGGTGGACGACCTGGGCCTGGACGTCCGCGGCGGTGAAGGCGGAGCGCAGTCCCTCCACCACGGTGCGGGTCGCCCCCTCGAGGCACTCGTACACCCCATCGTCGAGGAGTGCCAGCTGGGCCCGCCCGGCGGCGACGGCGACGGGGTTGCCCGACAGCGTCCCCGCCTGGTAGACGGGTCCGTCGGGGGCGAGGTGGTCCATCAGCGCGGCCGGGCCCCCGAAGGCGGCCAGGGGGAACCCGCCGCCCACGACCTTGCCCATCACGGTGATGTCCGGCCGTACACCCTCCCGCTCCTGGGCACCACCGCGCGCCAGACGGAAGCCGGTGATGACCTCGTCGAAGACCAGTACCGCGCCGCTGCGGTCGGCCTCACCCCGCAGGAAGGCCAGGAACCCGGGCTCGGGCGGCACCAGGTTCATGTTCGCGGGCACGGGCTCGACCAGGATCGCGGCGAGGTCCGCACCGTGGGCATCCACGGCGGCGCGGACGGCCTCGGTGTCGTTCCAGGGCACCAGGACCGTGTCCCCTGCGGCACCCGGGGTCACCCCGGGGGAGCCAGGGATCCCCAGGGTGGCCACGCCGGAGCCCGCGGCCACGAGCAGGGCGTCGGCGTGGCCGTGGTAGTGGCCGACGAACTTCAGCAGCGTGGCCCGTCCCGTCGCGCCCCGGGCGAGGCGGACCGCGCTCATCCCGGCCTCGGTCCCGGAGTTGACCAGCCGGACCTTCTCCACCGAGGGCACGGCGTCGACGATCGCCTCCGCGAGGTCCACCTCCCCCTCGGTGGGCGCCCCGAAGGAGGAGCCCCGAGCCATGGCCTCACCCGCCGCCGCGAGGACCTCCTTGCGCGCGTGGCCGAACAGCAGAGGGCCCCAGGAGCTGACCAGGTCGAGGTAGCGGTTGCCGTCGACGTCGATCAGGGTCGGGCCCTCTCCCCTGGCGATGAACCGTGGGGTGCCGCCGACGCTGGCGAAGGCACGCACGGGCGAGCTGACCCCGCCCGGGATCACCGCCCGGGCGCGGTCGAAGAGGGCGGCGGACGTCTCGGTCTGCATGGCTGCTCCAGCGCGGGGGGACGGGCGTCGGGGGCGGTCAGGCGTGGTGGCCGGGCGACTGCACGGCCACGGGCCGTGGCCCCGGTCAGGGCGTGACGTGCTCGAAGATGACGTTGTCGGCCAGCGCGCGGGCGCGGGCGAGCGCGGCGTCGTCCGTGGCGGTCCAGGTGACCAGTGCCCCACCCCGGGCACGCCACAGGTCGCAGGTCGGGTTGGGCAGCCCTGCGAGGTCGTAGCTGACCGCGTGGGGCGCGACAGCGGCGAGGTCCCTGAGCTCGGCCAGGCGCCGCCGCAGGAAGGCGGGCAGCCTGGCCTCCTCGATGGGTCCTGCGGTCAGGACCCGCACGGCCTCGGGACGGTTGCGCCGGAACCAGCGCAGGCTGGCGGGGTTGAAGCTGGCCACGCACCAGGGGCCCGGGTGGGTGTCGAGCAGCGGCGCCACCGCCGCCTCGAGGGCGCCGGCGCGCAGGTTCGGCTGCTTGAGCTCCACCATCACCGGCACCCCGGTGAGCAGCTTGAGGGCCGCGGCCAGGGTCGGCACGTGCTCCCGGGTGCCGCCGAGCTGCACGGCGCCGAGCTCGGCGACGGTGAGGTCGGCCACCTTCTCAGGGCGGTTGGCGGCACGCTGCAGGGTGGGGTCGTGGGAGATGACGGGGACGCGGTCGCTGGAGAGGGTGACGTCGAGCTCCACCCCGTACCCCGCCTCGGCCGCGGCGGCGAAGGCGGCCAGGGAGTTCTCCGGGATACCCGCCACCTCGTCGTGGAGCCTCCGGTGGGCCAGGGGCTGCGCGAGGAGCCAGGACGGCGGGGTCTCCTCGGGCACCAGGTCGGGGCGCTCGGTGGCCTGCTGCGCGTCGCGCTGGGCAGGGGCCGCGTCGTCGGGGGGTTCGGGCAGTGCGCTCACGGTGTCACGCTCCGGGCGAGCTCGAGGGCCGCGTAGGTCAGCACGATGTCGGCACCGGCACGGCGGATCGAGCGCACGGACTCCTCCATGACCGCAGGCCCGTCGAGCCAGCCCCGCTCGTGGGCGGCGGCCACCATCGCGTACTCACCGGAGACGTGGTAGGCGGCCACGGGCAGATCGTGGGCCCGGCGGGCGGCGGCGACGACGTCGAGGTAGGCCAGCGCCGGCTTCACCATCAGGGCGTCCGCCCCCTCGGCGGCGTCGGCGGCCAGCTCGCGGGCGGCCTCACGGGCGTTGCCCGGCGCGAGCTGGTGTCCCCGACGGTCCCCACCCTCCAGCGCGGAGCCCGCCGCGTCGCGGAAGGGACCGTAGAAGCCCGAGGCGAACTTGGCGGCGTAGGCCACGATCGCGACCTGCTCGTGTCCGGCCTGGTCCAGACCGTGGCGGATGGCCGCGACCTGGCCGTCCATCATCCCCGAGGGGGCCACGATGTCGGCGCCGGCCTCGGCGTAGACCACGGCGTCACGGACGTAGCCCTCCACCGC
>SKTN01000329.1 GCA_007117945.1 Nitriliruptoraceae bacterium
AGCGTCCACTCCGGCACGAGGTGGTCGACGGCGCCGTGGGGCAGGCCGATCAGCAACCCGATGGCCAGTACCGTCCACGCGAGGGGGCCCGTGAGCGCCTCGGGCACCAACGCGAGGCCACCCACCAGCGCCAGCAGCCCCAGGGACAGGGTGCGCGCCCGACGGTGCGCGACGGCACCGGTCGCGGGTGCACCAGCCGTCGGCCCCACGTGGACTCCTCGCCTCGGCGTCGCTGTGCCTGCGGTCGGCATCGACGCCCCGGTGGGTGGGATGCGCGGTGCAGGTGGCGAAGGTTCGGCCCGCCACCGCACGGTGGACGGGCCCTGGATCCGGGGGCGGGTGCGGTCAGCCCCCCTTGCGGCCGTCGGGGAAACGTGTGCCCTTGACCGCACCGGGCTCGCCGGTGACGAAGTCGTCCTCGAGGTAGCGGAGCACCTCGTCGGTGGACAGCACCTTGGCTACGGTGCCGTTGGCCACGGTCAGCGCCGTGTCGTGGTGGGAGGTCGCCGTGGCCACGGCGTCGCCCACCACCACGACGTCGTAGCCGCGGGAGTTGCCCGCGTAGGCGGTGCTCAGCACGCACTCGTCGGTCCACAACCCGACGATCACGATGGTGTCGATGTCCAGGGCCGTGAGCTTGCCATCGAGGTAGGACCGGCCCTGCTCGTCGAAGGTCCAGAACATGTCGAGGTGCTTGCCGAGGTAGAACCAGCCCTCGTCACGCTCCTGCTGCGTGGGCGCGATCTCCTCCAGCGGCTCGAGGCCCGGCCCGCCCGTGAACACGTAGGCGGCGTTCTCCGGCTGCTCGGGACGCAAGCCCCGGGGGCCGTACCAGCGGTCCATCGCGTTGGAGATGCCGTCGTCGAACATCCGGCTCCATGCGCTCCAGGCGATGGCGACGCCGTCACTGTCCTCACGGGCCGCGCGGAACGCCGCCACCAGCCGCTCGACGTTCGGCAGGATCCCGCCGGCGTACGCGCGGTACTCCTCCTGGCAGTCGTCCACCAGCAGGGCGATCCGCCGGGGCCGCTCGGACAGCTCCCACGCCGCCCAGAACTCGATCGGCTGGCCATGGGGCCCACCGGGCGTCTCGCTGTAGTTGGGCATGGGCTCCTGCGCGAGGTCCATGTCGCGGTGGGGTCGGGGCTCGGCGACGGCTTCCTCGAGGGTGCGGAAGGGCTGGTCGGCGGTGGTCATCGTGTGCTGCCTCTCGATAGCTACGGGCGGGCCGCGGGGTGGACATCGCCGTCCACCCCTGGGGATGATGGAGCTTCGCAGGTCCACCGTGTGGGACGAGTGGAGGTCCTCGTGGCTCGTCGTCGGCTCCTCCTGGCGGTCATCGCCGCCTTGGTCACCGTGGTG
This sequence comes from Nitriliruptoraceae bacterium, assembly GCA_007117945.1. Taxonomy (GTDB): domain Bacteria; phylum Actinomycetota; class Nitriliruptoria; order Nitriliruptorales; family Nitriliruptoraceae; genus T1Sed10-7. Next base: position 1,363 of record SKTN01000329.1, read on the forward strand.
GCCTGCGCCGCGGAGGACGGTGCGGACACCGACGGGGATACGGCCCCACCCGACGGTACGGACGTCGAGGAGCCCGTCGAACCGGCACCCGAACCCGAACCCGACACCGATGCCGACGCCGACGAGGGCGACCCGGTCGATGGCACCGACGCGCGCCACCCCGCCGCGGGGCTCGAGCGTGCCGTGTGGGTCCACCTCTTCGACGGCTCCCTCAAGACCCACCAGGGACTCGAACGCCTCGTCGAGGAGCTCGCTCGCGCCGATGCCACCGCGGTGATCGCCCAGGTCGCCCGCCGGCATGACGCCTACTACCCCTCCCGGGTGCTGCCGGCGACCGCCGACCCCGACCTGGACCCCGGGCTGGACGTCCTCGATGCGCTGACCGCGCTCGCCCACGACGCAGGGCTCGAGGTCCACGCCTGGGTCTCCATCGCCCCGACCTGGCACGCGGTCTACGACGACCTGCCGGCACCGAGCGGGTGGGTACCGGCCGAGCACGGCCGCTCGGCGCCGGAGGCGGACCGCTGGATCTCCCGTGACGTGGATGGCGCGTGGAGCGAGTACCTCGACCCCGCCCTGCCCGAGGTCCGTGACCACGTCCGCGCGGTCGTCGGGGAGCTCGCGACCACCACCGAGGTGGACGGTATCCACCTCGACTACGCCCGCTACGCCTCGGAGCGGGAGGGCTACCACCCCGAGGCGCTCGAGCGCTACCGCGCGGAGACGGACACCAGCGGGACCCCGGCACCCGACGACCCCGCCTGGTCCGAGTGGCGGCGCGCGCAGACCCGGGCGCTGGTGGCGGAGGCCCGGTCCGCGGTCGATGGTGCTGGGCGTGCGGTCGCGCTGTCGGCAGCGGTGATCGCCTGGGGTGCGGGACCAGGTGAGCTCGGCGGCTTCGACGCGACCCGCACCTCGCGGGAGGCCCTGCAGGACTGGCCCGGCTGGGTCGAGGACGACCTGGTCGACGCGGTGCTGCCGATGGTCTACTTCCGCGACCACGTCCCGGAACAGGCCGCCTGGTTCGACGACTGGCTGGGGTTCCAGGCCGAGCTGTCCGCGACATCCCAGGCCTGGGTCGTGCCCGGTGTGGGTGGGTGGCTCAACACCCCGGACGCCGTGCTCGACCAGCTCGGCGCAGCCGCTGAGGTGGCGGACGGCGTGGCGCTCTACTCCTACCAGCAGCCTGCCGACGACGCGGACGCCAGGATCGACGGCACCGGTGTGCGGCCCTTCTGGGACGAACTCGGCCGGTCCAACTGGGGTGGCAACCGCTGAACCCTGCGGGTGGAGGGGCGAACCGGACATGGTTCACCCCATCCGGGTGACGCGTGACGCACCGCGTCCCGCTTCCGTGGGCACCATGCTGCCGCACAACTCCTCGCACCGACCTGATGCCAACCCGGCCGCGGAGACGGCACGGCCGACGCCGGACCCCGCTCGGGCCCGGCGGCTGCGGGCGATGATCACACTGTGGTTCAGCCTGCTGCTGTTCTCACTCATCGTGTTCCTGCACGTCGTCACCCCCGACTGGCCAGAGGTCCGCGAGGAGCCGGTGCACTCGTCGCCGGCGCTGCCGGCGCCACCTGTCGCCGCCGACAGCTGACCGCGGTCTTCGAGGACCTCCATGGACGCCACGCCTTGCTGCAACGCTTGCCGACAGCTGCGGGTACCGAACCGATCGACCGCTACCACGGCCTGCTCCGGGGCTTCCTGAGCAGCGAACTGCACCGCACCGACCTGCGCCGCTGGCGTGCCGGTCCATGCCGAGCTGTCCGGACTGGCACGGTCGGCGCCACGAGTGGCACCGTGCGCTGGAGCATGCCGTGGCCTCCGCGGAACGGGCCGGCGTCCAGCGGGTGCTCCGCGCGGCCGGTGTCGCCAAGCTCCTCGATGGGCAGGGGCCTGCGCTCGAACGCCTGCTGTCCACCGCACCTGGGGGTGTGCACGACGACCCGCTCGTCAGCTCCATCCTGGCGGCAGCGGCCCTGCCACGCTTCGACGTCGTCACCGCTGATCAGCATCTCAGGGCGCGACCGGCTGGGGACGGCTCCTCGGACGGACCGGAGCCCGACCCGTGGCCCACCGCCCTGCAGGCGACGGTCGCCCTCCATCGCGCACGACTCGGACCCGCGCCCGGCACGGCACTGCGAACCGCGCAGGAGCACGGGGGTGGTACGGCAGCCAGCGCACGCTCCAGCCGCAGCTCCTGCAAGCGTGGTGGACCCTGCTGCGTGGTGACCAGGCCGAAGCACTGCACCGGATCGCCGAACTGCCGGCCACAGCGACGCTCGGCAGCCCCGACATGCGTATGGGTGTCGCCGGGACGGCAGCACTCGCCGGCTACCTCGACGCGGTACCGGGCCGAGAGACCGCCCTGGTGCTGCGCGCGGCCTGGGAGCGGCTCGGCGATGCACCGACCACGCCCGAGATCGCCTGCATGCTCGTCCCCCTGGAGGTCCAGCTGTGGCCGGCGACGGACGAGCACAGCGCCGCCGAGGTCGCCTACCAACGGCATCTCCTCGACCTGGGCGGGTCCGGTGAACAGCTGGCTGCCGAGGCCGGTGCCGGGCCCGTGTCCTCCGAAGCGCTGCTGCAGGCCGTGCGCCTGGCGGCGTCCGACCGCCTCGTCGGGCTCGTCGATGCCTTCGGCCCACAGGCGCACACCCTGCGGGATCTGCCGACCCACCGCACGGTGGCCGACATCGCTGAGTTGCACAGCGTGTCGGTCAACACCATCAAGAGCCACCTCGGGGGCATCTACGCCAAGCTGTCGGCACAGAACCGTCAGGAGGCGGTCGAGGAGGCCGGAGCGCAGGGCCTGCTCTCGGTGGAGGTCCGCCGGTCCTCGTGACGACGCGCCGCGATCCGGGACCCCTCGGTCGTCCTCCCACATCGGTGCGTCGTCTCTGGCAGGGTTGGGGGACACGACCAGAGGAATCATGTGACTCCTGCACTGCGACACACCGTGGCGTTCGCGATCGGCGGACTGCTGTTGATCGGCTGCAACGGCGAGGAGCCGCCGGGGGAGACGACCCCGGACGAGGAAGCCGAGGACGTCGACGGGGCCGAGGAGGCCGCCTCGGCGGAGGCAACCGACGACGCAGCGGACGCGCCCGAGGAGACCGAGGCCGACACGGAGCAGGCTGGCCCAGCGGGCACGCTCACCCTGGATGGGGTGACGGTCGAGCTCCAGGAGGCCTACTGGTGCGAGGACCACGAGTCCAACGCCGGTCGGACCGACATGCGGCTGGTGGGCATCGTCGATGACATGCTCACGCTCGACGCGGGGGCCTTCACCACCGATGACGGCACCGACCTCGACGTGGTCACGATCTGGGAGATCGAGGAGTTCGACCGGGGCGTCGGTGGGACGCAGGTCGTTGGGGTCGAGGAAGGTGAGGACGACTACCCCTGGATCGAGGTCGATGGTCGGGACGTCACGATCGATGGCAGCTTCCGCGGTGCGGACGACCCCGATGACGTGGAGCCAGCGGTGTTCGCCGCCGAGTTCACCGTCGAGGAGGAGCCGCGGGGCTCGGCCCACTGTTGACGTGCTGCGCGGCGACCGGTCCAGGCGGGCGGTGTAGCCGTCGGGGGAGAGGACCGGCTCGGTGTCGAGCAGGACCACCTCGGTACCCGTGATCGCGCGCTCGGCGGCGGCGCGCATCGTCGGGCGGGTGCGCTCCAGCCGTTCGGGGCGCATCGCCGGGAGCCCGAGCCACACGACCGTGCGCCCCGAGCCCTGGGCGATCGCCAGCAGGTCGGCGACCCGGCGCTCGTACTCCTCCGCCCAGCCGTCCTGCCCGAGGTGGATCACGCCACCGGGTGCACCGGTCAGGCTCTGGTCGTCGTTGCCCCCGAGCAGCAGGACCACCACGTCGGGGTCACGCTCGGCCAGTTGCTGCTCCAGGTGGCGGTGCCATTCCAGGACGTCGGGTCGGGCCAGCCCTGTGCTGATCCGCACGTCCTTGGCCCAGCGCACCTGCGCACGTCCGGCCGTGACGCGGCCGAACCCGTCCGCGATCGCGCCGATCAGGGAGTCGCCGATCAGCAGTACCTCGAGCGGGTCCTCGGCGCTCACCTGCCGTGAGGTGCGGGCGTGATCCGACGCCGACCCTGCAGCGTCGTCCGCCTGGGCCGGGTCATCCCCCGTGGTCGAGGTGGCACCTGCCGCGTCGCCCCCGGCCTGCCCGGTCTCCACACCGAGCGCCCCCAGGCCCCGGTCCGGCAGCGCCGCGAGCCAGCCGTGCGGACGGTCCAGGCGCAGCAGCGCGCCCGTGCCCTCGACCACCGTGGCGATCCGCAGCGCCACCGTCCTGGTCGCGCCCACGTCCAGGCCGGTGGCCGCAGCGACCAGCCCGGGCCCGCTGAGCAGCGCGCCGAGCACCAGCGCCACGAGCACCGCGGCCACCGCTGGCCGCGGGGCAGTGCGGCGCTCGGTCGGCTGGAGGGTGGGGCGCTGGACGGGCACGGGCTCGGATCCTTGGGCTCGGCGGGGCGTGGTCGGCGCGGTCGGTTCAGAACTGGAAGTAGATGAAGGGGGCGACACCCTCGGGGCCGAACACGACCAGCGCCACCAGCACGAGCGCGAAGGCGGCCACGTGCAGCGGCACCGGCAGGGCATCCCAGGTGCCGCGCAGCCAGGCCCGTGGGTGGTCCCCGACCTGCTGGACGGCCAGGACCAGGACGACCAGCAGCACCGCGGTCGGCGCCAACGGAACCTCGGAGCGGCCGCCGAGCAGCCCAGCCAGGACCTCGAGGGCTACCTCGAAGGAGGGCGCCCGGAAGAAGACCCACCCGAGGCAGACGAGGTGGAAGGTGACGAGCCAGTCGGTGACCGGGTGCGACGGGCGGGGAGTCGGGCCGGGCGGCACGAGATGCGCGCGGCCCCCGTGGGTGGGCTCGGGACCGCTGTGCGCTGCGGCGGCCTCGCTACGGGCCTGGCGACGACGCTCGACCACCAGCCCGA
>SKTN01000299.1 GCA_007117945.1 Nitriliruptoraceae bacterium
CCCGCCCCCGTGCTGGAACTGGCATACAGGGACGACTCAAAATCGTCTGCCCTTGCGGGCTTGTGGGTTCGAGTCCCACCGGGGGTACCAGCACGGCCGGTGACGTTTGGTGGCGCCACCGGCCGCCGCTAGCTTGCGGACCGCCGAGCGGTATGAGCCTGCTCGGTGGCCTGGGGTGCGTACGACGACGCGCCCGTCCCAAGGCCGCGCGCCGGCCAAGCCGCCCGGAGAGGACCACACGTGAGCGACGCCGACGCCGGGCAGGATCCCGGGCAGACCGAGCCCACGCCGGAGCGTGAGGAAGCCCCCACCCGCGTGCTGATCGCTGAGGACGAGGCCCTGATCCGCCTCGATCTGAAGGAGATGCTCCAGGAGGAGGGCTTCGAGGTCGTGGCCGAGGTGGCCGACGGTGCCTCCGCGGTGCGCCTGACCCGCGAACTGCGACCCGACCTGGTCATCCTCGACGTGAAGATGCCGGTGATGGACGGCATCCAGGCCGCCGAGGAGATCGCCAAGGAGCGGCTGGCCGCGATCCTGATGCTCACGGCCTTCAGCCAGCGCGATCTGGTCGAGCAGGCCCGCCGCGCCGGCGCGATGGCCTACCTGGTCAAGCCCTTCCAGAAGCACGACCTGCTGCCCGCCGTGGAGATCGCCGCGGGGCGCTTCCGGGACCTGTCCGGCCTGGAGCGCGAGGTGGACGACCTCCAGGGCCGCCTCGAGGCCCGCAAGCTGGTGGAGCGCGCCAAGGGGCTGCTCCAGGAACGCGAGGGCATGAGCGAGGGCGACGCCTTCCGCTTCGTGCAGCGCCAGGCCATGGAGCGTCGCCTGACCATGCGGCAGGTCGCCGAGCAGATCATCGAGCGGCTCGACGGCTGATCCCGTCGTCCTGCGGGCACCTGCCGGGGCAGTGAGAGGATCCCGGGTGGAACGACCGGCGGGAGAGGGAGAGGTGGAGGCCCCACCCGGGATCCGGTGACGGGTCCTGGAGACCCCGTCGGTGTCACTGGCGGATGACGTCGGTGACGATACGAAGCCCGCGTTGCAGGCAGGTTTCACGCAGGTTGGCGTCCTGTGACCACCGGCTGGCGTCCCAGGGGGGCCTCGTCAGTACAGCGCACGCGCCAGGCGGGGTCGGGCGGCGGTGACCAGGGGGTCGCTGTCACCGAGCAGCCCGAACAGGCGCACCAGCTGCTCGCGGGCCGGCTCCCGGCTCTCGCCCCCCAGCGCGACGGCCTCCAGCAGCCGCTCCACGGCCTCGTCGTAGGTGCCCTCGGCGGCAAGGGCCTGCCCGAGGGCCAGCAGGCTCGCACCGTCGCTGGCGCCGCCGGCCACCTGGGCCCGGAGCTGCTCGACGTCCCCGCCCGCGCGGGCGAGCTCGATGCGCGTGGCCAGGGCCTCCGCGGCGGGGTCCGGGCGGTGGGGGGTCAGCAGGTCGAGGGCCCGCTGGGGGTCGGTGCCCACCAGGTGCTCGGCCAGGCCGATGGCCGCCTCCCGGTGGTTCGGGTCGAGCTCCAGGGCCCGTTCCAGCTCGGCGGTGGCCGCGGCCCCGGTGCTGGCGCGGGCCCGTGCGACCGCCTGATCGGCCTCCGTGGGCAGGAGATCCTCGATGAAGGCCGCGATGCGGGGTTCGGGCTGCACGCCCGTGAACTGGGCGATCGCCACACCATCCCGGAAGCCCACCACCTGGGGGATGCCCTGGACCCGGTAGCGGGCCGCGAGCTCCTGGTTGGCGTCCACGTCCACCTTGGCGAGGACCACCCGGCCCTCCTCGGCGGCGACGGCCCGCTCCAGCATCGGCGTGAGCTGGCGGCAGGGTCCGCACCACGCGGCCCAGAAGTCGACGATGACGGGGCGCTCGTGGGAGGCCTGGAGCACCGCCTGGTCGAAGCTCGCGGTGTCGACGTCGATCACGGTGGCGACGTCGCCGGGAGCGGGCGCGGCCGAGGCGGCCGTGGCAGGCGTGGGGCCGGTGGCAGATGCGGCGTCTGGGGCGATGTCGTGCACGGTGGGACCTCGGTGTCGTTCGGGCTGTCCACAGCAAGGTACGGCGCAGCGGACGACGTGGACGCGCTCACTAGGCTCACAACGCCGTCAGCGAGCAGGAGCTTCCCGTGGCCGACCAGCGCACCGTGCTGCTCCTCGATGGTCACTCCCTGGCCTACCGGGCCTTCCACGCCCTGCCCGACACCCTGCGGACCGCGACGGGACAGCTCACCAACGCGGTGTACGGCTTCACCTCGATGCTGGTGAAGCTGCTCGCCGACCGCCAGCCCGACGCGGTGGTCGTGGCCTTCGACCGCGGCCGCGACGTGGCGCGCACGGCGGCGTTCCCGGCGTACAAGGCCAACCGCGCGGAGCCCCCCGAGGAGTTCCGACCCCAGGTCGAGCTGATCAAGCAGGTGCTCGCGGTGCTCGACATCGCCACCGTCGAGGTGGAGGGGGTCGAGGCCGACGACGTGCTGGCCACCCTGGCCACCCAGGCGGTGGGTGCGGGCGCCCACGCCTACATCGTGACCGGGGACCGCGACGCCATGCAGTTGGCGGGCGACGACCTGACGATCCTCTACACCCTGCGGGGCATCACCGAGCTGGCGGAGATGACCCCGGACGCGGTGGAGGAGCGCTACGGCGTGCCGCCGCAGCGCTACGTGGAGCTCGCCGCACTCCGCGGCGACAGCTCCGACAACCTGCCGGGCGTACCCGGGGTGGGGGACAAGACCGCGGCCAAGCTGCTGACCACCTTCGGCGACCTCGACACGGTGTACGCCCGCCTCGAGGAGGTCAGCGGCAAGAAGGTCCCGGCGATGCTGGCGGAGCACCGCGAGCAGGTGGAGCTCAACCGGCGGGTGATGACCCTGCGCCGCGACATCGAGGTGGACCTCGACCCCCTGGACGTCCAGCCGCCGCACCCCGACGCCACCGCCGTGCGGGAGCTGTTCGCCACCCTGGAGTTCCGCGCCCTCTACGAGCGGCTCCCGAGCGCGCTGCTGGGGGAGCAGGCGGACGCCCCGGCGCCCGTGGAGGTGGCACCCCAGGCGCTCAGCCGCGGCGGGGCGGCCGCGTGGCTGGGCGACGCCCACGGGCCCGTGGCCGTGCTGGCGAGCTGTGAGGGCAGTGTCCCCCACCTGCGGTGGACAGGCGTCGCCCTGGCCGCCGCGGGCCGCGACCCCGTCAGCGCCGATCTCGAGCGCCTGGGAGCCGAGGACCTCGCGGCCCTGGCCACGCTGCTGGCCGACCCCGAACGGCCGGTGGTCACCCATGACGCCAAGCGCCTGTCCCACGCGGCCCACGGGCGTGGGTGGGAGGTCGCCGGGGTGGCCCTCGACACGGAGCTGGCGGCCTACCTGCTGGCACCGGAGCAGCGCAGCTTCGCCCTGGACCGTCTCGCCAGCCAGGAGCTCGGCCGCTCCCTGGAACCCTCGGGCGAGGAGGGCACCACCGACCAGCTCAGCCTCGCCGTGGACGACGAGGAGCCCATCGAGGCGCGCGGGCTGGCCGTCGCTGCGGTCCTCGCCCTGGCGGACCACCTCGGTACCGCCCTCGACGAGCGCGCCCAGCGTGCGCTCCACGACCGCATCGAGCTGCCCCTGGCGCCCGTGCTGGCCGACATGGAGCGCACCGGCATCGCCGTGGACCGCGAGGTGCTCTCGGAGATCCGGGAACGGCTGGCCACCCGGGTGCAGCGCCTCGAGCGCGAGGTCCAGGACCACGCCGGCCGCAGCTTCAACGTCGGCTCCGGTCCCCAGCTCCAGCAGGTGCTGTTCGAGGAGCTCGGCCTGCCGCGCACGCGCCGGATCAAGACCGGGTACTCCACCGACGCCCAGGCGCTGGGCGGGCTGGCCGATGCCCACCCGATCGTGCCCGCGATCCTGGAGTGGCGGGAGGTGGCGAAGCTGCTCAGCACCTACGTCGACGCGCTGCCGCCCCTGATCGACCCGGCGACCGGGCGCATCCACACCACCCTGTCGCAGACCATCGCCGCCACCGGCCGCCTGTCCTCCTCCCACCCCAACCTCCAGAACATCCCCGTCCGCCGGGCGGAGGGGCGTGAGATCCGCCGCGCCTTCGTGGCCGGGGAGGGCTTCGACCAGCTGCTGGTGGCCGACTACTCCCAGATCGAGCTGCGGATCCTCGCCCACCTCTCGGGTGACGAGGGCCTGTTGGAGGCCTTCCACTCCCGCGAGGACGTCCACGCCACCACCGCCGCCAAGGTGTTCGAGGTCCCCCTCGAGGAGGTGGACGGTGCCCTGCGTGACCGGGCCAAGGCGGTCAACTACGGCCTGGCCTACGGGCTCACGGCCTACGGGCTTGCGCAGCAGCTCGGCATCGGTACCCAGGAGGCCACCGGGATCGTCGATGCCTACTTCGCGCGCTTCCCGGGGGTGCGCTCCTTCCTGGACCAGGCCGTGACCGACGCCACGAGGGACGGCTACACCACCACGATGTTCGGGCGGCGCCGCTACTTGCCGGACCTGCGCTCCGACGATCGGAACCGGCGGCAGATGGCGGAGCGCATGGCGCTGAACGCGCCGATCCAGGGCACGGCGGCCGACGTGATCAAGCTCGCGATGATCGAGCTGGCCGCCGCCCTGCACCGCAGCGGCCTGGGGGCGCAGCTGCTCCTGCAGGTCCACGACGAGGTGATCCTGGAGGTCAGCGACGATGAGCTGGACGCCGCCCGCGAGCTGGTGGAGTCGACGCTCAGCTCGGTGGTCGAGCTGGCCATCCCCCTGGAGGTGGACAGCGCCGTCGGGGTCACCTGGTACGACGCCCAGAAGCACTGACCCGGGCCCGGGCGCGAGGACGCCGCCTGGGTCCCGGCACGGGCGGCGCAGTGCAGCCGCCCGAAGCCGTCGGCAGCTGGTGGCAGGCGGTGCACGCCGCCCCACGCCCGGAGCGCTGCACGCCGCTGCCGCCCGTGCTGGCAGCGTGGTCGGTGGGGCTCGCGGGGCTCGGGTGCACGTCGGGACCTCCACCCCTGCCCGACGACCGGAGGCGGGGGAGCTCAGGGGGTGCTGCACCGCAGGCGGTCACGGTGCATGCTGTACCCGGTGCCGGCGTCGGTACCGGTTCCCGAGGACCCACCGTGTCCCGGTCGTCTCCGCTCCCACCCCTCACGCGGGCCCGTAGCCGTGTGCTCATGGCCCTGCGCTCCCTGCCGGGCCTGATCGACCCGATCTCCGCGGAGCTCCAGGGTCGTGTCCGCCGGGAGAACCTCCGGCGGCTGCGGCTGATGGGTGCCGTCGCCGCGGTGGTCAGCCTGCTGCACCTCGGCGTCTTCGCGGTCCTCGACACCAGCGACCCCGCTCAGGCGCGCTGGCGGGTCGGGATCCTGGTGGCCCACAGCATCCTGCTGGGCGGCGCGCTGGTGGTCCGTGCCGTTGCGGGCCGGATCGCCGCGTCGGACCGGGCCGAGCGGGGCGCTGCCATCCTCACCGGGGTCGTGTTGGTGGGCGTGCTGGGGCTCGGTGTGGGCATCGCCGTGCTGGATCAGCTCGTGACCGACAGCATCACGCCCTTCGTGGTCGCCAACGCCGTGGCGGGCCTGGTGCTCGTGGTCGGTCCCCGGGTGACCCTGCTCGCCTACCCCGCGGGGGTCGCGGCCTTCGCCCTGGCGCTGCCGCTGACCCAGACGGACCCCTCGGTGCTGACCTCCAACCAGGTCAACGGCAGCACCGCCGGGGCGATCGGTCTGGGACTGGCCCTGCTGCGGTGGCGGGCGGAGGTGCGCGATCACGTCCTCATGCGCCGCATCGAGGTCCAGCAGCGCCAGCTCGAGGAACGCAACGAGGAACTCGCGCGCCTGGCGGCCTACGACCCCCTGACGGGGCTGCTGAACCGGCGGCAGTTCGAGCTGCAGTTCGACCAGGAGCTGGCGCGACACCGGCGCGCGGGGGAGCGGTGCAGCCTGCTGCTGCTCGATCTCGATCGGTTCAAGGCCGTCAACGACGTCCACGGGCACCCCGTCGGCGACGCCCTGCTCACCGCCCTCGGGACCACGGTGTCCAGTCGACTGCGTGCCAGTGACCTCCTCGCCCGGTGGGGCGGTGAGGAGTTCCTGATCCTGCTCACGGAGACGGGGCGCGACGCCGCGGTGGTCGTCGCGGAGGATCTGCGCGCCGGCGTGGCGGCGACCGACCTCGACGTCGGCCTGTCCGAGCCCCTGACGATCACGGTGTCGGTGGGCGTCGCGGAGGTCAGCACGGACGCGGAGGAGGCGCTGGCCGAGGCCTACCGCCGGGCCGACGCCGCGCTGTACGCCGCCAAGGACCGTGGGCGTGACCGGGTGGCCGTCGACGC
>SKTN01000310.1 GCA_007117945.1 Nitriliruptoraceae bacterium
ACACCATCAGCGGCACGTTCCGCGACGTGTTCAACGACGATGGCAGCGTGACCGCGCAGGCCGCGGGCACCAACCTGTCGTTCGGCGTGGACCCGCTCGACGGGGAGTTCCTCCTGGTGGTGACCCGCGGCAGTGCGACCCTGCACTTCCCGGACGCCGGGGGCTTCTCCACGTTCACGGTCGATGCCCGCCGCGTCACCGACGTCTGCGACGAACTCGATCCGGGGGCGTGACAGCACGGCGGGGTCGATGACGGCCGTGTCGGGCTGCTGCCTGCCCCACGGTCACGCGTCGCACCGTGGACGCCATCCGACCCCGCCGCCACGCGCTGGAGAACCACCGGCCCCAGCTCCGCGGAGGTTTGCGCGGCTCATCCCGCGGAGGTCCCGCCCCCCCGCGGGACCTCCGCGACAGCGCCCTGAACGGCGGAAACGCCCTGCATGGCTTCCTGTCGATGAGCTGCGGCTGGAAGGGTGCCTGGAACCTCCGTTCCGTCACCCGCTGACGGCGCTGCACACCCTGCTGACTTCCTGGACCGCTACCGAAGGGTCGATCGTCCCAGGATGCATCGCCTGGGACTCCCAGCGGGTCGCCGTCACACAGCAGTCGGGTGCTCTGGTCCGGCTGCACCCCCTCGGCACGCGTCGGGGGTCAGTTGGTGGCTGCGACGGGGACGGTGTAGGTGACCGTTGTGCCCTGGCCGGGAGTGCTGGCGATGTCGATGGTGCCGCCCTGGCCCTCGACGAGCTGCTTGGTGATGTACAGACCGAGACCGGTGCCGTGGACCTTGTCGGATCCGCTGCTGTCGAGGCGGGCGAAGGGCTGGAACAGCCGGTCACGTTCGTGGCTGGCGATACCGTGGCCCTGGTCGCGGACGTGGACCAGCAGGCGATCGTCGCCATGCTCTATCCCCACGGAGATCGGTGTGCCGGCGGGCGAGAACTTCGCGGCGTTGGACAGCAGGTTGTGCAGGACCTGCGCCTGCCGGTCGGCGTCAGCGAGGGCCGGCGGCAGGTCCGCCTCTGCGGCGACATCGACGGTGCGTGCCGCAGCCTGGCGGATCTCGGTCGCAACCTGGACGACCACACCCTGCAGGTCGATGGGGGCGAGGTCGTAGCGGAACCCCTCCGACTCCAGTTGCGCGACGGTGAGGATGTCGTCGACGAGCCGTTCGATCCGTTCGGTGTTGCGCACGATCGTCGCCAGGAAGTTCTCCACCCGTGCCGGATCGAGATCGGCCAGGTGCCGCTGGAGCACCCCGGTCAGACCCGCGATGACCGTTGCCGGTGCACGCAGATCGTGAGCGAGCGTGGCCGTGCGCTCCCGCTGGGCCCGGGCCCGATCCGCGGCGTCGAGCAACGCGCGTCGCAACTCGTCCCGCTCGCGCCGCACCGCCTGGTGTTCCAGGTCACGTGCAACGGCCTCCTGCTGCAACCGCCCACCGAGGTCCGCACCACCGGCCTCGGTGAGCGTCCGGAACGGGTCGTCGTGGAGGACGGCGGTGTGCGCGTCACACACCGCTCGCAGCGCACCGTCATCCGCATCGTGGTCGTCGAACCACTCGGTCCGGTAGGAACACAGCAGGACGAAGGATCGCTGCCGGGCGAGTTCGTCGGCCATCCTCTCGACCTGCATCGCCGTGGCCACCTCGCCGCCCTCCCACAACCGGCCGGCGAGTTCGGCGTAGACACGCACGTGGCGGCCCGCAGCGAGGTGCTCGTCGATAGCAGCGCCCACCGTGGCCCGGAGCCCGTCCCGATCAGCCGCGCCGTCGCGCAACACGGACGCCAGCACCGCGTCGACGTCCAGCAGCACACACCGATCGGACTCCGGAGCGATCCCGGCGTCCCTCAGAGCGGCGGTGATGCCGTCCAGGTGGTCCGGCGTGGCGACCACGACCGCCACACCATCGCCGTGTCCCACCGCCGGGGTCACGAAGTCCACGACCGCGGCCACCAGATGTGCCCGGGTGGCGGCGAAGACGGCCAGGTGCGCGTACCGCCCGTCGGCGACGTCTGCGGCCGGTTCCGTTCGCGTGGACATCCGGATCGCCCCCGAACCCGCATCGATGCGCCCCGCCCTCATCGAGGCTGGCCACACAGGATGCCACCTGCGGGGCGCGCCCGTGGGGCCGAACCCCTCCTGCTGCCCGGCCCCGCGACAGCAGGCACCATCACGACCCTCGCAGGGGTGCGTCATTCCCCCTGGAGATGGTCTGGCAGACCTCACTGGTGTGCAGTGTTCGGGCGCGGTGGAGGAGCTGATCGGCTGCCTCACGTAGTCCGGTGTCGACCACCTCGGTCGTTGCAAGACGTTGGCGGGCGAACTCCAGCAGCTCGGGTTGTCCGTGCGTGGCGTCGAGGAGGAGCTCGATCTGCTGCTCTTCGCTGTCGCTGGAGTAGGCGAGCCCGAGGGCGTACGCAGCGAGCCAGGCCGAGTCAGGGTCGCGGTCGGGGGTCGCGCCTTGCGGGCGGTTGGTGGCCGTCTCACTCATGGCAAGGCCGGCTCGAGCTCGGCGGCGTCGAGCGTGATGCGGTCGAGGTCGCGCAGGTAGTACACCGCTGCCCGGTAGGAGCGGCACCTGGGCCCAGACGGATCATCGACGGCGTGACGCAGCTCGGAAGCAGCCTGGCCGATGGTGGTGCCCGCGGGCATACCCAGCGCGGCGGCGACCTCTCCGGACAGGGGACGGCGCGACGCGCACAACGCCCCGAGAACCTCCCGCAGTGGTCTGGGCGAGGGGTCGTGGCCGTCGAGATGGATCACGTCGGCTTCCAGCGGGTCGGTGAGCCAGCGCCGGAACGCGGCCTCGAGCTCGTCCCGCGCAGCCTGCGAGGCGGGTTCGGTGGCTGCCGAGCTGGGGCAGTGCGCGGGGTCCGCGGAGCTCGCGGCGCCCAGCGCGTGGGCCAGCGCTTGGACCCGCGCCGCGGCGTGACGGGCCCGGCTGTACAGGCGACGGTCGGCCCCGTAGTGCTGCTGCAGCACCCGCAGGTAGTCCACCATCGCCGACAGCTGGGCGAGGTGGTCCACCCTGTGGAGGGGGTCGCCTGGCCCGCGGAGGAAGTCGGCGGGCGGCACGTGCGGTGCCAGCTGCGGCGTCGCGCTGGTCCTCGGGTCGGTGGAAGGGATCATCGGCTCTCCAGCATGGATGGTCGCTGGTCGGCCGCCGCTTCCTCGACGGAGGCGCGAAACGAGAGCAGGTCTCCCGGTGAGTCAGATCATGACGGTCAGCCCTTGCCCGCCAGGTGGCCAGAACTACACTTCTGTGGCGTCACTGAGGAGCCTGTTGGCGAGCACGCACGTCGGCCGATCGGACCACGTGTGCACGACCCTCCGACCGAAGCGTCCACGCGCCCCGACCGGCGGCGGCTCGCGTCGGCACTGCGGGATCTGGCCTCACACCAGTCAACGGTGGATCAGACGCTGCAGGCAGCGGTCGACCTCTGCCGGGAACTGATCCACGGGTGCGACATCGCCGACATCATGCTCCTGCAGCGCCGCCACATCACCACCCCCGTATCGAGCGACCCGCGAGCGACGCCGCTCGGTCGCGCCCAGCAGGAGACCGGTGAAGGCCCCTGCCTCACCGCGGCACTCCAGGAGACGGTGGTGGTGACCCAGGATCTGCGCAAGGACCCACGCTGGCCCCGGTTCGCGGCGAGAGCCCTGGAGCAGGGCGTGGTCGCGGTGCTGTCCTACCAACTGTTCCTCAACCGCAGCGACGGGGACCGCTTCGGTGCCCTCAACATCTACGGGACCTCACCGAACGCCTTCGACGACGAGGCCATCGAGCTCGGTGAGGTCTTCGCCGCCCACTGCGCAGCCACCCTCGCGGCAGCGATCGAGCAGGAGGGCGCGCGAGCAGCACTGCAGTCCCGGGACGTCATCGGACAGGCCAAGGGCATCCTCATGGAACGCCACCGACTCAGCGCAGACCATGCGTTCCGACTGCTCCAGAGGACGTCACAGCAACACAACATCAAGCTGCGCGACCTCGCCGAGCACGTCACCACCACCGGTGAACTCCCCAACCGGCCGCCCCACCTGTAGCGGCAACAGTCGGTCGCAGCATCCCCACCCGAGCAGACGGATCGCGTCGCCGTCAGGGCTCGAGGCAACGACCGTTTCCGGCAGCAGCCGCCAGGAGGCACACGAGGCGACGCAACCAGGCAGGCCACGATCCAGCGTGCGGGCTCCAGGGAGTCCGCTAGCCGCCACGTGCAGCAGACCACGCAGCATCGATCACCGGACCGACGTGGTGGGCTGACGAGACCGGCCTGCGCCTGCACGAGCTGCTCGAGGAGCACACGGGCGAGCCGCCCTTCAGTGCCGGTGAGCTCGGACCCGATGCGCCGGACGTACTCGAGCCTTGAGTCCAGGGGGTCAAGAGAACAAGGCCATCACTACCACTGGGTCTTGTCTGGTGGGGGATCGGGACCGGTGCTCGAGCCCCGACGTGTAGCCTCCCGGAGCCTCCTCACCGAAGACGCCGTACAGCCGCGGATCCGCGGAGGTTCGCGCGGCACACTTCGCGGAGGCCCCGCCCCCGTAGCTCAGGGGATAGAGCAACGGTTTCCTAAACCGTGTGCCGCAGGTTCGAATCCTGCCGGGGGCGCGGAGCAGCCCGCAGGCGGGGAGGTCACGAACCGGTCATGGAGCTGCTCCCGCACACGAACCCTCACCTGAGGTTCCCACCTTGCGCACCTGGTCCGCTCGACGTTGGCTCGCCGCCGCCGCCGTGTCCGTCGGCGTCGCGCTCGCCTTCGGGCTGCCGACCGGCCTGATCCCGAACCCGGTCATCACCCTCGGCGAGGTTCCCCCGGCCTGGAGTCGCCCCAGCCTGGTGGTCATCAGCCTGCTCAGCGGTGCGCTGATCGCGACCTACCTGACCTCACCAGCCGGTGATCCGACCCGCGACGGTGGTCGCCGCGCGGGGCTGACGGCTGCGGCCGGGGTGTACGTCACGATCTGTCCCACATGCACGTTGCTGGCGGCGACGGCACTCGGCACGGGCGGGGTGGTCACGTGGATGCAGCCCGCCCAGCCACTGCTGGCTGTCGGCGCTGTCGGTGTGCTCCTCCTCGCGCTCTCCCGACGGATCCGGACCGAGGGACGTTGCGCCCTGCCCACGGTCAGGGGGAACACGGTGACCTGACCCGGCGTTGGGTCACCTGCAGGGGTGAACGACGACCGTGTCGGCGTACCCTCGCTGCGTCGCCATCCCACTCCGACCGACGAGGATCGTCTCCGTGCGCAACTGGACCTCCCGCCGTTGGCTGGCCGCCGCTGCCGCGACCCTCGGCGCCTACGTGCTGCTGGCCATCCCCACGGCGATGATCCCCAACCCGGTCTTCGGTCGCGACATCGAGGCACCGGCGTGGAGCTACCCGGCGCTGGCCATCACGGCCCTGCTGAGCGGCCTGCTGCTGGCCACCTACGTGCGCGACGGAGAACCGGAGGAGCTCGCCTCCGAGGACGCCAAGCGCTTCACCGTCGGCGGGCTGCTGGCGTTCTTCGCGATCGGCTGCCCGACCTGCAACAAGCTGGTCCTGATCGCACTCGGCACCAGCGGGGCGATCACCTGGTTCGAGCCCGTCCAGCCCTTCCTCGCCGTCGGCGGGATCGCGATCCTCGGCTACGCCCTGCGTCGCCGCCTGCAGACCGCGGCCAGCTGCGAGGTCCCGGCAGCCCGGACCTGATCACCGTGCGCTACCGGTCCTCGCCACCGGTGCGGGGGCCGAACGCAGCCGCGGCCCGCGCTCACGTCAGGCGCCGTGCCCCCTCGGCGGCCGTGCAGCGGTACAGGGCGGGCTCCCGCCCGGGGAACGCGTCCCGGTAGTGGCCCTCGACCAGTTGGGCGACCTCCTCGAGTCGTTCCTCGACGACCAGGGCGATCGCCGCTCCACCGAATCCCCCGCCGGTCATCCGCGCCGCCGTCGCGCCGGCCTCCACGGCGAACTCCACCATCCCATCGAGCTCAGGAACCGACACCTCGAAGTCATCCCGCAGGCTCGCGTGGCCCGCGGCGAACAGCTCGCCGATCCGAGCCCGGTCGTCGTCGCGGAACGCGTCCACGGTCGCGCGCACCCGCGCGTTCTCCGTGACCACGTGCCGCAGGCGTCGTGCCGGCACCGCCTCCAGCTGGGCGAGCAGCCCGGGGAGCTCCCCCGGGTCGACCTCCACTGGCCGCCGCCCGCCGAGGACCGGGAGTGCCGCCTGCAACTCCTCGGTGCGCTGCCCGTAGCCCGAGGACTCGAGCTGGCGGCGGACCCCGGTGTCCATGATCAG
>SKTN01000185.1 GCA_007117945.1 Nitriliruptoraceae bacterium
CCAATCCGCGCCATGGGCCTCGTGCCAGTCATGGAGCGACGTGCGGCGCAACGGCTGGAACGTGTCGCCCGTCGCCTCGGCCGCGATGGCTCCGAGCGAGATCGGCGTGTAGGGTGGGCGGAAAGTTGTGGTGCCGGTCACCGGGATCGGTTGGCCGAGCGCATCCGAGAGCACCGCGAGCCCGTTGATATTGCTGAGCTTGCCCTGATCCGTGGCCATGCCGAGCGTGGTGTAGCGCTTGGTATGCTCGACCGAGACATACCCCTCGCGCGCGGCGAGTTGCACATCCGAGACCTTCACATCGTTCTGGTAATCCAGCCACATCTTGGCGCGCAGCGCGTATTCAGCGCGACGGGGCATCATCCAGACCGGCTCGAGCGGGGCCTCATCGCTCAAACTGTCCTGCGCGGGCTGGGGCAGATCCGACTTGCCAAGCGCCGTCACCACCGCCTCATGGGCATCCGCCAGCACTGCGGTGAGCACCCCATTTGCGGCACCACAGACCCGCACCATGGCGGCCCCATCCGCGCCGAGCGGCGGGCGGTCCGGGTCGGGGCGGAAGAAATGCCCGGTCTCGTCCCAGATGAGCTTGCCGCCGCAATGCGACCACAAATGCACGACCGGTGACCAGCCGCCCGACATGGCGATGGCGTCGCAATCGAAGCGCTCGGTCACGGCGGTGCCTTTGCTGTCGATCCGGCAGATCTCGACGCCGGTGACGCGCTTGCCGCCCTTGACCTTGCGCACGCCCTTGCCGGTCAGCACGCGAATGCCGAGGGCGCGGGCCTCAGCGACCAGCGGACCATCTGCATCGGCTCTTGCATCGACCACGGCTGGCACGCCGATGCCTGCCTTGCGTGCAGCAATAGCCGTGCGATAGGCGTCGTCATTATTCGTCACGACGACAAACTCGCGCCCGGGCGCAACGGCGTAATTGACGATATAATCGCGTGCGGCCGAGGCGAGCATGACGCCCGGCACATCGTTTCCGGCAAAGGACAATGGCCGCTCAATCGCGCCAGTGGCCGTGATGATCTGGCCTGCGCGCATGCGCCAGAGGCGGTGGCGCGGCGCGTCGCGCTCGGGCGCATGATCGGTGATCCGCTCATAGCCGAGGCAATAGCCATGGTCATGCACGCCCGCGCCCATCACGCGCAAGCGAAGCTGGACATTCTCCATAGCTTCAAGCGCTGGGACCGCGTCCGCGGCGGGGACCTGCGCGAAGTGGGCGGCCCGGGCCTGTGCCTCCTCGGGATCCAGGCCGAGGGCCTCCGCCTCGTGCGGTGCGATCAGGGGGCCGTGGCTGCGCTCGTAGCGCACCGCGGTGAGCTGCGCCCCGTAGAGGTAGAGCCGACCTGCGAGGTAGAACAGCAGCAGCAGGGCGATCACACTGCCCAGGGCGCCGTAGAGCGCGTTCGCGCTCTCGATCTGGTTGCCCACCCAGCTCGCACCGGCGACCTTCAGCGCCGTCCACCCGCCGGCCGCGAGGAGGGCACCCGGCACTCGGTTGCCCACCGTGAGGTGGGCGGTCGGTGACAACAAGGTGTAGGCGCCCAGGAACAGCCCGACGTCGAGCACGAAGGAGAAGCTCAGGGACAGCAGCACCGCGACCGGCCCGGGGAGCTGCCCGAGCCCGGTCCCCGCCACGGAGGAGGCCACGGCGCTGAGCAGGAAGACGGCGCCGAGACCGAAGAGGGCGAGCAGCTGCCGCAGCTTCGCTCCCGGCCCCTTGAGCACCGCACCCCGGAAGACCACCCGGGTGGCGATCATCGCGGCGTTGACCACGCGCAACCCGGAGAACAGCAGGATCACCAGGCCGACGAGCCCGACGGTGCCCCGCTGGGCGACCACGCTCGCAAGGAGCTCGTCGACCTGGCTCTCCTCGCCCGCCGTGGTCTGGTCGAACCCGGGGATCGCCTCGGTGATGCGCTCGGCGACGGCGACCTGGTCGGCGGGGTCGTCGAGGACGAACCCGGCCACCGACACCGCCAGCAGCAGCAGGGGGAACAGGGACAGGAACCCGAAGAAGGCGATCGCCGCGGCCAGGGGGTCGGCGGCGTCGGCCTTGTAGCGCTCCTGCACGGCGAGCGCGGTCCCGATCACGGGCATGCCTGCCAGCCGCTGCTTCACCGTGGGACGCCGATCATCAGGGGTCCGGAGGTTCGGAGCGTAGTGCTGCCCGGACGCGTCAGCCGCGGGTGGCAGCGGCCACCAGGGCCGTGATGAGGCCGTCGAGGTCGTGGGGGTCGGCCTCCGTGGCGACGTCCAGTCCGATCGCCGCACAGGCCGCGGAGGTCACGGGACCGATCGAGACGATACGGCCCCCGATCTCCGGCGCCCCCAGCAGGGTCACCAGGTTGCGCGCCATGGAGGGGGAGCTCAGGGGCACCAGGTCGATCGCACCCGAACGGACCTGGCGGGCCACCTCCTCTGGCAGCGAGGTGGGCCGCACGATCCGGTAGGCCACCACCTCGACGGGGTCGTAGCCCCGCTCGGCCAGCAACCTCGGCAGCTCGGGGCTGGCGAGGTCGGCACGGGGCAGCAGCGCCGCACCGTTGCCGGGCGGCACCGCTTCGCCGAGCGCCCGGGTCGTCGCCCGGGGGGGCAGCAGGTCCGGCGCACGTCCCAGGCGCGCACGCAGCCGTGCGGCCGTCCCGCTGCCCACGCACGCGATGGTGTCGACGGCCTCGAGGGCTGCCGCCGGGCCGCCGGGCAGCACACCTTCGAGGGCGTCAGCCAGGGCATCGACACCGTTCGACGAGGTGAGGGCCACCAGCGCGAACCGACCCGCGGCCAGCTGCCGGGCGGCGGCATCCAACGCCGGCAGGTCCCCCGGGGCCAGGGCCAGCACGGGAGCCTCCACGGGGGCACCACCCAGCTCCCGCACGCGCTCGCTGAGCTCCCCCGCCTGCTCGCGGGTGCGGGCCACCAGGACCCGGTGGCCGGCGAGAGGGGCCTCCATCGCGCTCACCCCCGCTGCGCCGCCCGCAGATCGCCGAGCACGGCGTCGCCACCCGCCTCCAGCAGCGTCGCGGCCATGGCCCGTCCGAGGGTCACCGCGTCCTCGGCGCCGGTCTCGTGGGAGGCCCGGTACAGCCGCGTGCCGTTCGGGTCGGCCACCATCCCCAGGAGCACCAGACGCTGCGCACCCGTGGCGGCCGTGCGGATCTCCGCGTGCGCACCGATCGGTGCCGTACAGCCGCCCTGGAGCTGCAGCAGCAGCTCGCGCTCCGCCGCCACCTCGGTGCGGGTCAGGTCGTGGTCGATGCGGGCCAGGGCCTTGCGGGTGCCGGCGTCGTCGCGCCGGCACTCCACGGCCAGTGCGCCCTGGGCGGGCGCGTGGAGCAGCTCGCCGTGCTCGAGGGGCACCGCGGTCAGGCCCTCGACGTCGGGTTGCTGGCGGAGCAGCCCCGCGACGGCGACCACCACGGCGTCGAGGTGGCCGTCGGCCACCTTGGACAGACGCGTGGTGAGGTTGCCCCGCAGCGGCTGGACCAGGAGGTCACGGCGGTGGCGCTGCAGCTGGGCGCGGCGGCGGGGCGAGGAGGTGCCCACGGTCAGCTGCCGGTCGCGGGGCAGCTCCGCGAGGCGCCACCCCGCCCGGGTCACCAGGGCGTCGCGGGGGTCGACCCGTGGTGGGATCGCCGCCACCTCGAGCTCGGGGTGGGCCTCGGTGGGCAGATCCTTGTAGGAGTGGACCACCAGGTCGCACGTGCCGGACAGCACCGCCTGGCGGGTGCCGTCAACGAACAGGCCCTTGGCGTCGAAGGCCTCGATGGCGCGGTCGGGGTGGTCGTCACCCATGGTCGACATCGGCACCAGCTCCGCCGGCCGGCCCGTGGCGGTCGACAGCGCCTCGCCCACCGCCCGGGCCTGGGCCTGGGCGAGAGCGGAGCGGCGCGTGGCGATGCGCCAGGGCCGCTCGGCGGCCTGGTCCGTCGTAGCCACCGCTCAGCTCCCGCTCTCGGGGAGATCGAAGAGCTCGTGCAGCAGCTCGATGCCCGGTTCGGCGCCACCGAGGTCCGCGAGCTCCTTGAGCCGGACCGTGGGTGGGTGGAGCAGGGTGTTGACGATCCCCCGGGTCAGCGCGTCGACGGCCGCGCGCTGGTCCTCGTCCAGGCTGGCGAGCTTGCCCCGGAGCCGGTCGAGCTCCGCGAGGCGCACGCCCTCGGCCTGCCCGCGCAGCGCCCGGATCGTCGGCTCGACGTCGGCGGCGCGGTTCCAGGCGCGGAACCGGGCGACCTCCTCGTCGAGGATGACGCGTGCCTCGGCGAGCAGCGCGTCGGCGTGCTCGCGGTCGGCGACGTCACGCACGTCGGTGACGTCGATCAACTCGATGCCCGGCAGCGACCCGCAGCCGGGCTCGACGTTGCGGGGGACACCGAGGGCGAGGAGGACGGCGGTGACCCCGGGGGTGCCGGCGGTGGTGGCCGTAGCGGCGGTGATGGCCGTAGCGGTGGTGGCTGCGGCGGCGTCCTGCGCCCCGGGTGCCACCTCGGTGCGGCCGTGGACCAGGTGGCGCTCGACCAGTTCGCGATCGAGGATGGGCTGGCTCGCACCCGTCGTGCACACGACCACCTCGGCGCCCGACAGCGCTGCGGCGAGCTCCAGCTCGACGTGGTGGGGGACGCGTCCCTCGAGCCTGGCGGCCAACCGCTCGGCCTTGTCGCGACTGCGGTTCCAGACCGTGACGTGCCCCGCGCCCAGATCGGCGACCCGGCGCGCCGTGAGCGCTCCGAGCTCGCCGGCGCCCAACACCGTGACGTTGGCGCCGGCCAGCGGGCGACCACGGCGCTCGTCCGCCACGGCCAGGCCGACATCGACCATCGAGGAGGCGCCCTCACCGATCCGCGACTCCCGCCGCACGCGGCGACCGACGCTGACGGCCTGCCGGAAGACGCGCTGCAGCACCCGTCGCGCTGCGCCCTCCTCGCGGGCGACCTCCATCGCCTGCTTGACCTGCCCCGCGATCTGGCGCTCGCCGATGACCATGGAGTCGAGGCCACCGGCGACGGCGAACAGGTGCGCCGCGGCGTGGTCCTCGTGGAAGCTGTACTGCACCTCGTCGAGGTCCTGCGGGTGGACGTCACCCCGCTCGGCGAGCCAGCCACGTACCTCCTGCAGCCCCGGGTGGAAGCGCGTGACGTGGGCGTACACCTCGACGCGGTTGCAGGTGGAGACGATGACCGCCTCGGTCACGTGCTCGAGTGCGAGGACGCCGCGAAGGGCCTTGGGAAGATCGTCGGCGGGCACGGCGAGGCGCTCGAGCACATCGAGCGGCGCGCGGAGGTGGTTGCAACCGACGACCAACAGTGGCATGCCGAGGTGGCCTCTCGCCGGGTTGCGGTGCGATGACCGCGGGTTGCGGGAGCAGATCACCGGTGACCTCGGCACCAGATCGACCGCCGGCTGCGTCACGACGACCGACCCGAGGATCGGTGACCTGCGGCGTGAGCGTACCGCGTCCGCCCGGCCCACCTCGAACCGGGCGGGGGTGCGCGGTGTTCGGTCTCAGGCCGTGAACTGCGCGGCGACCCGCTCGTAGAAGGACAGGATCTGGAGCTCGGTTGCGAGGTCGACCCGGCGGACGGTGACGTGCTCAGGGACCGTCACGTGGACGGGAGCGAAGCTGAGGATCGAGCGCACACCGGCGTCAACGAGCCGGTCGGTCATGGCCTGGGCGTGGGGTGCCGGGATGGCCAGCATCGCCATGGCGACACCGTGGCGGTGCAGCACGACCTCGAGATCCGCGGTGGGCTGGACGGCGTGGGAACCGACCTGCTGCCCGACGACGGTCGGATCCGCGTCGAACAGCGCGACGAGGCGGAAACCCCGCCGCTCGAAGCCGTCGTAGGTCGCCAGGGCCCGGCCGAGGTTGCCGACGCCGATCAGGACGACGGGTTGGTCCTCGGCGATGCCGAGGGCCTGGGCGATCTCGCGTGCGAGGGCTGCGACCTCGTAGCCGACCCCCCGGGTGCCGTAGGTGCCGAGGTAGGACAGGTCCTTGCGCACCTTCGCGGAGTTCATCCCGGCCGCCGCGGCCAACTCCTCGCTGGACAGCGTGGCGACGCCGCGGTCGGTGGCCTCCACCAGCACCTGGAGGTAGGTGGGAAGCCGGGCGACCGTGGTCTCCGGGATGTGTCCGTCGCGCACGCACCCTCCCTGTCGCGAGGAGCAGGAGGCTAACCGCGCCGGGACCAGGGCCCGGCATCGCGGTGCGCCACACCGCACGGCGGGACGCGGGGAGGTGGTCCGCAACCGCCGGCG
>SKTN01000282.1 GCA_007117945.1 Nitriliruptoraceae bacterium
CGAGGAGGTGGCGCCGTGAGCCACAGCCACGACCGCACCATCTCCGTGGAGGCGCTCGCCCGTGTGGAGGGCGAGGGGGCCATGCACGTCGAGGTGACCGACGGTCACGTCGAGCGGGTGGAGCTGCGCATCTACGAACCGCCCCGCTTCTTCGAGGCGATGCTGCGCGGGCGCGACTTCACCGAACCCCCCGACATCACGGCGCGGATCTGCGGCATCTGCCCCGTGGCCTACCAGCTCTCCGCGATCAACGCCCTGGAGTCCCTGTGCGGCGTCGGCACACCTGACGGCACCCCGATGCCCGACGGGATCCGACAGCTGCGCCGCCTGCTGTACTGCGGGGAGTGGATCGAGAGCCACGTCCTGCACGTCTTCCTGCTCCACGCCCCGGACTTCCTGGGCTACCAGGGCGCGATCGAGATGGCCACGGACCACCGCGAGCTGGTCGAGATGGCGCTGCGGCTGCGCAAGGCCGGCAACACCCTGCTCGAGGTCATCGGCGGCCGTGCCATCCACCCGATCAACGTGCGCCTCGGCGGTTTCCACCGTGCGCCGACGGCTGCCCAGCTGCAGGCGCTGATCCCCGAGCTCGAGTGGGGCCGCGAGGCGGCCATCGAGACCACCCGGCTGGTCGCCGGCTTCACCTTCCCCGAGCTCACCCAGGACCACGCCTTCGTGGCGCTCCGCCCGGAGCTCGACACCCTGCCCCCGGGCGCCACGGGCTACCCGCTGGAGGGTGGCCGGCTGGTCAGCACCACGGGCATCGACGCGCCCATCGAGGCGTGGCCGGAGCACCTCCACGAGGAGCAGGTCCCCCACTCCACGGCGCTGCACGGCCGGATGCGCTCGGGCGAGACCTACCTGGTGGGTCCCGCGGCCCGGCTGGCGCTGAACCGCGACCGCCTGCCCGAGGACCTCGCCGCCCTGGTCGAGGAGGTCGGCTGCAGCGAGCCCGTCACCAACCCCTTCCGCAGCATCATCGTGCGGGCGCTGGAGACGGTGTACGCCTTCGACGAGGCGCTGCGGCTGATCGCCGCCTACGAGCGGCCCACCCCCGCCGCGATCCCGGTCACCCCGGTGGCCGGGGTGGGGCACGGCGCCACGGAGGCCCCCCGGGGCATCCTCTACCACCGCTACGGCCTGGACGCCGACGGCACGATCACCGACGCGGTGATCGTCCCACCGACCTCCCAGAACCAGCCCGCCATCGAGGCCGATCTGCTCGGCTTCGTGCAGGACCACCTCCACCTCGACGACGACGACCTGCAGTGGCAGTGTGAGCAGGCGATCCGCAACTACGACCCCTGCATCTCCTGCTCCACCCACTTCCTCGACCTGACGGTGGAGCGGCGATGACGGTACTGGTGCTCGGTGTGGGCCACCCCGACCGCGGCGACGACGCGGCCGGTCCCCTGGTCGCGGCAGCCCTCGAGGACGTGGAGGGCCTCGAGGCCCTGGCGGTGACCGCCGACCCGAGCGCGATCCTGACCGAGCCCCTGTGGGACCGAGCGGACCGGGTCTACCTGGTGGACACCGTGTGCACCGGTGCCCGTCCCGGCACCGTGCACCGCTGGTCCGGGGCCCGGCTCGTCGAGCACCTGCCCGCCACCGGCGGCGGGACCCATGACCTCGGCGTGGCCACCACGCTGCAGCTGGCCGCGGCGCTCGGTCGCCTACCCGAGGACCTGACGGTGATCGGGATCGAGGCCGGCTGCTGCGAGGTGGGTCGGCCACCCAGCCGACCCGTGCGCCACGCCGTCGCCATCGTCGCGGCCGCCCTGGCGCGGGAGGCCGGTGCCGGCACCACCGAGGTGGATGCGCTCCAGGTCGCCGTGCGGGTGCGCGGTCTAGAGGTCAGCGTCCGTGCCGGTGAACGCCGCCACGTGCGCCTCGGTGAGGGCTGAGCGGGCCGCGCGATCGCTGATCCGTGGCTCCAGGTCGCGGGTCTGGGGGCCGTAGGCACCGAACTGGGCGTGGTTCATCCCCTCCACCTCGACCATGTCGGCGTCATCGGGGAGCAAGCCACGGCGCTGCGCGATGTCCTGTGGCGTGGCGAGGCCGTCCCGGCTGCCCGTGACCGACAGCACGCGCAGCTCGTCACGGTCCTCGAGGCCAGCCCCACCGGTGGAGAAGGAGGCCCACAGGGTGAGCCCGTCGACGGTGCCCGGCTCCTGGTCCCCGAGCCAGCTCGCGGCCATGGCACCACCGAGGGAGTGACCCCCCACCCACCACTCGTCGATCCCGGGGCTTGCAGCGAGCAGGTCCTCGGCGCGTGACCGACCGAAGAAGGCCAGGTTCAGGGGCATCCGGGGGATCAGCACCAGGGTGTCGGTGGCCGCCACGATGGGCGCCCAGGTGGCCACGTAGGCCGCACGGTGGACCCGGGCACCGGGGTAGAAGACGACGCCACGGGTCGGTTCGGCCCCGGCAGGGCGCAGCTCGACCACCGGTCCGAGGGTGACCTCCACCTCGGGGTCGTCGATCGCCGCCTGCAGGGCTGCCGGCTCCGCGGGCCGGGCCAGGCTCGCCCACACCACGAAGGCGAGCACCGCCAGACCGCACAGCCCCGCCACCACCAGCAGCACGGTGCGCAGGCGGGAGCGGCGACGCGTGGCAGCGGGCTGCCTGCCGGGGTGCGCACCCCCACCGGCTGCCGTACCGACCGGGCCGCGCCCGGGCGGTGCCATCAGCAGATCCTCGGCAGCTGCTCACCGAGCGGCAGGTCCACGACCCGTTTGGCGCCGAGGCCCGTCCGGGCGACGACGATGCCGTGGTGGTCGTCCACCACCTCACCGACGCGGACCGCCTCGCGACCGTGGGGGTGGCTGCGCATGGCCGCCAGCACCTCCTCGGCGACCTCGGGGGCCACCACGGCCACGAGCTTGCCCTCGTTGGCGACGTGGGTGGGGTCGAGGCCGAGGAAGCTGCAGGCCGCGGCGACGTCGGCCGGTACGGGCACGTCCCGTTCCACGTACTCGATCCCCGCACCGCCGGCCTCGGCGAGCTCGCACAGCACCGCCGCGAACCCTCCACGGGTGGCATCGCGCAGCGCCCGGACCCCGCCCCCGGGCCCCGCGACCAGCATCGTCTGTACCAGGCCGGCCAGGGGTGCGGAGTCGGTGCGCAGCTCGGACTCGAACTCCAGCCCCTCCCGCAGGCTCATGATGGCCATCCCGTGCTCGCCGATCGGGCCGCTGAGCAGCACCTGGTCGCCGGGGCGTACCCGCTTCGGCGAGAGCTCCACACCGTCGGGGACCACCCCGAACCCGGCGGTGGTGATCGTCAGCCCGCCGCGGTCCCTGGCCTCGACGACCTTGGTGTCGCCGGTGACCACGCGGACCTCGGCGGCGGTGGCGGCGCGGCCCATGGCCTCGGCGATGCGCCCCAGGGTGGCGAGCTCGAGGCCCTCCTCCAGCACGAAGGCCGCGGACAGGGCGATGGGCACCGCACCCGACATCGCGATGTCGTTGACGGTGCCGTTGACGGCGAGGTCCCCGATGCTGCCACCGGGGAAGATGACGGGGGTGACGACGTAGCTGTCGGTGGAGAAGGCCAGACGGCCGCCACCGGTGGGCACGGGCAGCACCACGGAGTCGTGGGAGGGGTCGTCCACCCCACCACCGAAGGCGGGGCGGAACAGGTGCTCGATCAGCTCCGCGGACAGCCGCCCGCCGCCGCCGTGCCCGGTCACGATCCGCTCGTGGTCACGCAGCGGCAGGGGGCAGCTCCACGACTCGGCGGCGACGGCGGTCACGACCTGGTCATCGGTGCTCACGCGTCGACCTTCTCCGTCACGTCCAGGCGGCGGTACTGGTAGTAGGCCGCGCAGGCGCCCTCGGAGGACACCATCGTGGCGCCCAGGGGCTTGCGCGGCGTACAGGTGGTCCCGAACTGTTCGCACTCGCTGGGCTTGATCAGCCCCTGCAGCACCTCACCGGAGCGGCACAGCGGGGACTCCTCGACGTGGAGCTCGGTCACCTCGAAGCGGTACTCGGCGTCGAAGGCGCGGTAGCGCTCCGACAGCCGCCAACCGCTCGCGGGGATCACGCCGATGCCGCGCCAGGCGCGGTCGCACACCTCGAACACCTCGGCGAGCACGGCCTTGGCTGCGGGGTTGCCCCCGGGCTTGACGGCGCGGGGGTAGGCGTTCTCCACCTCGGCGCGGCCCTCCTCGAGCTGCACCAGGGCGCGGCGGATGCCCTCGAGGACGTCCAGAGGCTCGAACCCCGTGACCACGATGGGCACGTTGAAACGCTCCACGAGGGGCAGGTACTCGTCGGTGCCCATCACGGTGTTGACGTGGCCGGCCGCGAGGTAGGCGTCGACCTGGGTGTCGGGTGAGGAGGCGATCGCGGCGATCGCCGGCGGCACCAGCACGTGGCTGACGAGCATGGAGAAGTTGGTCAGGCCACGGCGCTCGGCCTCGACCACCGTCATGGCGTTGGCGGGAGCGGTCGTCTCGAACCCGATGCCGAAGAACACGACCTGCTTGTCCGGGTGGTCCGCGGCGATGCGCACGGCGTCCAGCGGCGAGTACACGACCCGGACGTCGCCGCCGTTCGAGCGGATCTGGAACAGGTCGTGGTGGCTGCCGGGGACCCGCAGCATGTCGCCGAAGGAGCAGAAGATCACGTCGTCACGGGCGGCGATCGCCAGGGCCTTGTCGATGGTCTCCAGGGGCGTGACGCACACCGGGCAGCCGGGTCCGTGGATCAAGCGGACCTTGTCGGGCAGGAGCTGGTCGATGCCGTTGCGCACGATCGAGTGGGTCTGTCCGCCGCACACCTCCATCAGCGCCCAGGGGCGGGTGACGGTGCGCTCGATCGCCTCGAACTGACGTGCGGCGAGCTCGGGGTCGTTGAACTCGTCGAGGTACTTCACGACCCGCCTCCCACGGCGCTGGGTGCCGGGTCGGGTTCGGGCTCGGCGGGTTCCTCCCCGAGCTCCTCGGCGAGGCTGCCCATGGAGCGGATCAGCTCCAGGGTCTCGAGCGCCGACTCCTCGTCGATGCGCGTGATCGCGAAGCCGACGTGCACCAGGGTGTAGTCACCCAGCTCGGCCTCGGGCAGGTAGGCCAGGCACACCTCCTTGCGGATGCCGCCGAAGTCCACCGTCGCCATCGGCGTGCCCTGCTCGTCGCGGATCTCCTCGATCCGTCCGGGGACCCCCAGGCACATGATCGTTCCTTCCGTGGTTGCTCGTCGATGCGGTCGGTAGCGGTGGTCAGGTGCTCGGCGTGTGGTGGCGGGCCGCGACCACGGCGAGCTGCCCGTAGGCGAGCCCGCCGTCGTTGGGTGGGACCAGCCGGTGGGTCAGGACGTGGTGACCGCCCCGCTCCAGCGCGGCCCGGGTACGGGTGGTCAACCAGGCGTTCTGGAACACCCCGCCCGTCAGGCCCACCGTACGCGGTCCACCGTCGGCTGCCACCCGGTCCGCGACCTCCACGATCGCAGCGGTGACGGCGAGGTGGAACCCGGCGGCGATGGCGGCGGTGTCGACACCCGACAGGACATCCTCGACCAGCGCGGCCAGCACGGGTGCCGGGTCCAGGCGCAGGGCAGCGGCGGCCGTGTCGGGGCGCGCCTGCGCGTCGCGGGCGCCATCGCCCGCGGTGATGGCGAACCGGTAGTGGCGCGCCGCCGTGTCGGGGTTGCCTGCCGCGGAGAAGGCGTCGGCGAGCCACTCCAGCTCGATCGCGGCCTGGCCCTCGTAGCTGATCGTCTGCCGCACGCCGAGCAGGGCGCTGACGGCGTCGAACAGCCGGCCCGCGGAGGAGGTCGGCACGCACGCGAGGTCGCGCTCCAACTGCTGGCGCAGCAGCCGGCGCTGGCCGGCGGTCAACGCCGCGACGCAGGGAAGTCCCTCGTCCCACGCCAGCCCCGCCGCCCACAGCTGCGCCAGGGCCATGTGCGCCGGGTTGGTGACGGCGGAGTCACCCCCGGGCAGCGGGACCGTCGCCAGGTGCGCGGCGCGGGTGGCGGCCGCCTGGTCGGCGAGGAGCAGCTCCCCGCCCCAGATCGTGTGATCGTGGCCGTAGCCCGTGCCGTCGAAGGCGGCGACGAGCACCACCTCGTCGCCCGCCAGGCCGTGCTCGGCCAGCAGCGCCGCCGCGTGGGCGTGGTGGTGCTGGACCGGTTCCAGGAGATCACGATGGTGGCGACGCGCCCAGGCGTGGGTCGCGTACCCCGGATGGGGGTCCACGGCGACCC
>SKTN01000181.1 GCA_007117945.1 Nitriliruptoraceae bacterium
CGGCTACGCTCGCGCCCGGCGCTGGGCGTAGGGAGGCCGAGGTGGCCCACGACCTGATCGACTCGACAGAGATGTACCTGCGCACGGTCCTCGAACTCGAGGAGGAGGGCATCCCCGCGCTGCGGGCGCGACTCTCCGAACGGCTGCACCTCTCCGCCCCGTCGATCTCCGAGGGCGTGGCCCGGCTGGAGTCCCAGGGCCTGATGCGGCTCGCCGAGGACCGCACGGTGCAGCTGACCGAGGAGGGTCGGACCCGGGCGGAACAGGTCATGCGCAAGCACCGGCTGGCCGAGCGCCTGCTCGTGGATGTGCTCGGCCTCGAGCACGAGTTCGTGCACGAGGAGGCCTGTCGGTGGGAGCACGTGATCTCCGACCGTGTGGAACAGCGCCTCGTGGAGTTCCTCGGCCACCCCACCACCAGCCCCTACGGCAACCCGATCCCCGGTGCCGGCGGCGACTTCGGTGACGTCGTCTCGCTCGCCGAGGTGACCGCCGATGCCGTCACGGTGCACTCGATCTCCGAGCACCTCCAGGCGGATGCGAAGGTGATGCACGTGCTCCATGAGCACGGCCTGATCGCCGGCGAACGGGCCAGCGTGACCCGCCACGACGACGGCGTCACCCTCCAGCTCGCGGGGCACCGCATCGAGCTGGGTCAGGACGCCGCCCGGTTCGTCTACGTCCTCCCCGCAGCCACCGCCTGAGCGCACCGCTCCAGCAGCTCCACGGTCTCGTCCCACCCGACGCAGGCGTCGGTGATCGACACCCCGTGCCGCAGTGGGGTGTGCGGCGTCCAGTCCTGGCGTCCGGGGTGCAGGTTGCTCTCCAGCATCAGGCCCAGCAGCCCGTGGTCGCTGTGCTGCCACTGCTCGAGCAGATCCTCCACCACCAGGCGCTGCCGGCGGTGGTCCTTGCCGGAGTTGGCGTGGCTGGCATCCACCATCACCGGACGGGCGTGACCGGTGATGTCACGTCCCGCGTCGCGTGCCGCGAGGACGTGCTCGGCGGCGTAGTTCGGCCCGTCGTTGCCGCCACGCAGGACCATGTGCACGTCCGGGTTGCCGGTGGTGCGGACCACGTTGCTGCGTCCCAGCCCGTCGACGCCGAAGAACGCGTGGGGCGCGATCGCCGCGGCCAGGGCGTTGCGGGCGCCGCCCAGGGTGCCGTCGGTGCCGTTCTTGAACCCGATCGGCATCGACAGGCCGGAGGCGAGCTGGCGGTGGACCTGGCTCTCAACGGTCCGCGCCCCGATCGCCGCCCACGCCACCAGGTCCGCCTGGTACTGGGGGGTGATGGTGTCCAGCACCTCGACCGCGCAGGGCAGACCCATCCCCGTCACCGTGAGGAGGACCTCCCGCGCGACCCTGAGCCCCCGCGAGGCGTCGTAGGTGCCGTCGAGGGCGGGGTCGTAGATCAGTCCCTTCCAGCCGATGGAGGTACGGGGTTTCTCGAAGTAGGTGCGCATCACCACGATCAACTCGCCGCTGAGCCGCTCGGCGAGCGGTCCCAGCCGCTCGGCGTACTCCCGTGCGAGGGCGGCGTCGTGGATCGAGCAGGGGCCGACCACCACGACCATGCGGTCGTCCTCGCCGCGCAGCGCCTGCGCGATGTCCGCCCGAGCCCGGCTGACCACGGCGTGGTGCGCGGCGTTGGCCGGCAGCTCCGCACGGACCTCCACGGGGGTCGCGACCGGCTCGAAGGACGCGACATGGCGGTCGTCGACGCTGCTGAGCGGATCGGTCGGTGCGCTCACCTGGGTCCTCCGTGTTCAGCGCGGCTGTCCGGGGTCAGCGCGGCGGGCACCGGAACGGTGCTGCGCCGGCGTGGGCAGCCGCGATCTGCCCCCCGACGCTACCGGGGCGAGCGGGTAGCCTCCGTTTCCGCTCCAACCGTCGTCGATCGGATCCGGACCCGTGCCCTCCCGGTCGGCCCAGGCCGCTGACGACCTGCCCGTGATACCGGACCCGGCGACCCGGCGGCGGCTCACCGACGACCTGCTCGGCTGGGCAGAGGACGTACGTGCGGATCTCCCGTGGCGTGCGACCCGCGATCCGTGGGCGATCCTGGTGTCCGAGCTGATGCTCCAGCAGACCCAGGTCAGCCGGGTCATCGAGCCCTATGGCACCTTCCTCGCCCGCTTCCCCACGGCTGCGGCGTGTGCCCGGGCGCCCGTCGCGGAGGTCGTGCTCGCCTGGGAGGGGCTGGGCTACAACCGCCGCGCCGTGCACCTGCACCGGGCCGCCCAGGTCATCGTCGCGGAGTACGGGGGGCGTCCCCCCGACGACCTCGATGCGTTGCTCGCACTGCCCGGCGTCGGCCCCTACACGGCGCGCGCCATCCTGGTCTTCGCCTACGAGCGTGATCACGGGGTGGTGGACACCAACGCCGCCCGCTTCCTCGCCCGGGCTGCGGCAGGGCACCGGCTCGACGCCGCCGGGGCGCAGGAACTCGCCGACGCCCTGGTGCCGCTGGGGCGTGGATGGACCTGGAACCAGGCGGTCCTCGACCTCGGCGCGCAGGTCTGTACCAAGCGGGCGCCACGGTGTGACAGCTGCCCGATCTCCGGCTCCTGCGCCTGGGCACGCACCGATCACACACCCCCCGACCCGGCCCAGGGTTCGGCCGGAACCACCCGGCCCCAGGCGGCCTTCACGGGCTCCGACCGCCAGGGACGCGGTCGTCTCGTGCAGGCGTTGCGCACGGGTCCCGTCGACCTCGCACGCGTCGCGGACGTGACGGGCTGGCCGGACCAGCCGGACCGAGCCCGCCGCATCGCCGACGCCCTGGTCGGTGAGGGGCTGGCCGAGTACGTGGACGGGCAGCTGTCCCTGCCGGGTCAGGGGACGTGACCTCCCAGCTCGCGACCACGGCTGCGCGGCTGCTGGAGCGGGACGGCGAGGCGAGCATCGACCGGCTGCTCAGGGCGGTGCGGGCCGCCGGCGGCCACGGGGTGAGTCGTGCGGCGCTGGAGCGCGCCCTGGTCGGTGACGCGCGGTTCGAACGCACCGAGGAGCTCGGCCGCAGCCGGTGGCGGCTCGCCGAGGAGGCTGACGGCGGCGGCGCCGGCGCCGACGACCCCGCCGCCCGCCGGGGGACCCGCCAGGGGCTCGACGCGCTGGAGCTGCGTGGCTGGCAGGCCGAGGCCCTGGCGGCCTGGTCACGGACGGGACGGGGGGTGGTCGAGGCGGTGACGGGCACCGGGAAGACCCGGCTGGCGATCGCCGCCAGTCGCATCGTCCTCGACCGCGGGGGGCGGGTGGTCGTGCTGGTGCCGACCCTCGAGTTGCTGGACCAGTGGCGTGTCGAGGTCCGTCGGCTCCTCCCCGAAGTCACGGTGGGACGGCTGGGCGGCGGTGGTCAGGACGACCTGTTCTCCCACCAGGTCCTGCTGGCCACACCCCACTCCGCGGCGGACGTCCCCCTCGACCTGCCGCCCGGCGCTCCGGGTCTGGCGATCGCCGATGAGGCCCACCGCTACGGCTCACCCACCTGGGCCGACGCGCTGCCCGAGGCCTGCTCCCTGCGCCTGGCACTGACCGCCACCTACGAACGCGGCGACGACGGGGTGGCCGAGGTCCTCGAGCCCTACTTCGGGGCCGTGGTGTTCCGCTACCGCTACGACCGGGCCGTGGCCGAGGGCACCGTCGCGCCCTTCTCCATCGCGCTCGCGGCCGTGGACCTCGACGCCGCTGAGCAGGCCAGCTACGACGCGGCCGACCGTCGGGTGCGCACCCTCCACCGTGAGCTGGTGGGCGGTCTCGGGATGCCCCGGGAGCCCCGCGCCCTGCTGCGCGCGGTGGCCGCGGTGGTGGCGGAGGCCGAGTCCGGTGGGGGCGGCGGCCGGCAGGCGGTGGCCTGCCGGGAGTACCTCGCGCGGGTGCGCCAGCGCCGTGACATCGCCGCCACCTCGCCGTCGAAGCTGGCCGTGGTCACCTCCGCCGCGCCGGCCCTGGTCGGGGGCCGGTCCCTGGTCTTCACCGACACCGTCGAGCAGGCGGAGGCCGCCGCGCGTGCCCTGGTGGCCGCAGGGGTGTCCGCGGAGACCGTCCACGGAGAGCTGGCCACCGAGCGCCGTCGCATCCGGCTGGCGCAGTTCCGTCGCGGACGGATCACCGTCCTGGTCGCACCCCGGGTCCTGGACGAGGGGATCGACGTCCCCGCGGCCGACGTTGCCCTGGTCCTCGCGGCCTTCCGCACCCGGCGGCAGCTGGTACAGCGCCTGGGACGGGTCCTGCGGCTGAAGCCCGACGGCCGCGAGGCCCGGTTGGTGCTCGCCCACGCGCGGGGGACCGCGGAGGACCCCGACCGTGGCGGTCACGCCGACTTCCTCGCCGAGGTCACGGGCGTCGCGCGGCGCATCGACCGGCTGGACGTCCCCGCGGAGCCGGGTTGCGTGGCCCGCTGGCTCGCAGGCTGACCCCCTCCCGGCGCCTGCTGCGTTACGCTGCGCGTGGGCCGCACGACCGCACGGGGCGGTCCTGTCGGGGTACCCGCCGTCCGCGAGCCCGTGGTCCCCACGTGCCGGCCCGTGCGGGTTCGCAGCGTGGTCGAAGGAGCCGCACCGTGGTGGAGCCGAGCCGCGATCCCGCCCTCCGGGAGGTGCTGGCGCTGCTGGCTCCGGGCACGCCGCTGAGGGAGGGCATCGAGCGCATCATCCGCGCCGGCCGGGGCGCCCTGATCGTGATCGGTTGGTCGCCCCAGATCGAGCCACTGGTCTCCGGCGGGTTCGTGATCGACATCGCCGCCACGAGCCAGCGCATCGCGGAGCTGGCCAAGATGGACGGGGCGCTGGTCCTGGACGCCGACGCGGGTCGGGTGCTGCGCGCCAACGTGCACCTGGTGCCCGACCCCACCATCTTCACCTCGGAGACGGGCACCCGGCACCGCTCCGCCGAACGCACCGCCCGCCAGACCGGCACCCCGATCGTGACGGTGTCGGAGTCGATGGGGATGGTCAACCTCTACGTGGGGGACCAGCGCCATGTCCTCGAGGAGGTCTCCACCCTCCTGGTACGGGCGAACCAGGCGCTGTCCACCCTTGAGCGGTACCGCTACCGACTCGACGAGGTCTCCGCCCTGCTCTCCGCCCGCGAGGTGGAGGACGCCGTCACGGTGCGCGATGCGGTGCTGGCGCTGCAGCGCGCGGAGATGCTGCGCCGGATCGCGGCGGAGGTCGAGGCCCACGTGATCGAGCTCGGCAACGAGGGCCGGCTGATCCAGCTCCAGCTGGACGAGCTCGTCGGGTCCGTCGCCGACGAGCGGGAGCTGGTGGTCCGCGACTACCTCCGTGACCGCCGTCGCAAGCTCGGCCGTGTCCTGGAGGAGCTCAGCGAGCTCGGTACCGAGGCGCTGCTCGACGCGGAGCTCGTCGCCCAGCTGCTGGCCTTCACCGACGAGGAGCTCGACAAGCACGTCACCCCGCGGGGCTACCGCCTGCTGTCGCGCATCCCGCGGCTCCCGGCCACGGTGGTCGAGCGGCTGGTCGAGCGCTTCCACACCCTGCCGCGGGTGATGGAGGCGACGATCGCCGAGCTCGACCAGGTCGAGGGGGTGGGCGGGTCCCGGGCGCGCGCGATCCAGGACGGGCTCCGCCGCCTGTCGGAACCCACGCTCCAGGAGCGCATGGGCTGAGCTGAGAGGCCGCCCAGGGGCCAGTGGGCCGCTCGACCGAGAGGGGTCGTGCGTGGTATCCTGCACCCCGGTCGGAAGACGGTGTCCACGGTGCGTGGGCCGCCTACCTGGCCGACACGGTGCGGGCTGCACGTCCTCGTGAGGTCAGGTGCCGGCGTCACCGTGAGCAGGACCCAGCACGAGCGAATCGAACGAAAGGTGCCGTGCAGACGGCCGTCGAGCGGTGCGGGTCCAGCCTGACGATGGTGCTCCGTCGTCCTACAGGGTTCGGGGCCGCCTGTTCCCCGGTTCGGTCCGACGGCGCCAGCCCACAGGACACCGGTCCGCCTCAGGACCCCGTCAGGAGTGACCCTCTATGGCCTACAGCGTCGGCGACACCGTCATCTACCCCCACCACGGCGCGGCGGTCGTGGAGCGCAAGGAGGAGCGGGAGCTCAAGGGGGAGGCACGGGAGTACCTGGTGCTCCGGCTGACCTACGGGGACCTGACGCTGATGGTGCCGGCCGACTCCTGCGAGGAGGTCGGGATCCGCAACGTGGTCAGCAAGAAGGAGGTCGAGCAGGTCCTCGA
>SKTN01000047.1 GCA_007117945.1 Nitriliruptoraceae bacterium
ACGCCGAGATAGCCGGCGTAGGCGAGCACCGCGGGGCTGTTCCAGCGCAGACCCTGGCCCGCCACCGTCGCGATCACGCCGACGTACTGGGGGTTGCGCATCCACCGGTAGGGCCCGGTGGTGACCAGTTCCTCGGTCTCCGCGATCGGTGCCGGGGTTCCCCGCGCGCGGACGAAGCGGAGGAAGGCGTCGGCGACCAGCGGCAGCCCGGCGGCGCACAGGGCGGTACCGAGGTGGTGTTGGGCGGGCGGTGGTGGTGGGGTCTCGCGTCGCCGCGCCAACCATCGGGGCAGCACCCCGATGACCGTCGCGGGGACCGTGGCGGCGAAGGCCACGGTGCCGATGGCTGCAGCGCCGGTCCGCATCGTCGCTCCCTCCTGCGTCGGCGGCGGAACGCACCGGGTCTAGGGTCGGTGGTGTGGCGCGCGCTGTCCAGGGTGTGGCGCCCATGGCGAGGCGGCGGCAGGAGGGCGGATCAGGTGGAGGTCGAGCGCATCGAGGTGGCACCGGGCGTCAGCCTGGAGTACGCCCGCACCGACCCACGCGGATGTGACGGTGGAACGGCTTGCTGGGGACGTCGTGGCGCTGCTCGACCCCCTCGGCATCGGGCAGGTCCACCTGGTGGGCAGCTCCCTCGGTGGCCTGGTGGGACTGGAGCTGGCGGGCACCCGTCCCGAGCGGCTCGCCACGCTCACCATCTTCGGGACCACCGCGGAGCTGGCGTCGAGCCGGGCGCTGGTGCGCACGACGACCGCCACCGTGCGCCTGCTGGGCGCCTCGGGCACGGGCTGGATCGCCGGGATGGCCGTGAAGGACCGGGTGGTCGGGCGTCGGATCCGCGGGCTCTTCTCGGCGGCTGACCCCGTCGCGGTGCGGCTGATCACCGAGAACATCGCCACCTACGACCACACCCCGATGCTGCGGGACAGCGCGGTCCCGATGCTGCTGCTGCGGTGCGAGCTCGACCGCAGCGTCAACCGTGCCCTCGGCTCCACGCTCGCGGCCCTGCGCTCCCGTGATGACGCCGAGGTGGTCGACATCGCCGGCGCCGGCCACTTCGCCAACCTGGAGCAGCCTGAGGCCGTCGATGCCGCTCTGCGCACCTTCCTGGAGGCGCACCGGTGAGGGGCGTACCCCAGCGAGCGGCGGCGCGGCGGTCCCGCACGGTGGCACGCGGGCAGGGATCCCGGCAGCCGGCGGTGCGGGCAGCACGCCGTCGTTGCGGGGGCTCGCACCCCCGCAGTGGGCCGCGCGCGGCCGTAGGGTCGAGCGTGGAGTGCGGGGCCTGACCATCGGTCCCGTTGGACCCACGTGAGGGAGGCGATCGTGCGCAGGGCGGTGCGGCTTCGCCGGGAGCAGGGGGCACGTCTACGTGCCGCGGAGGCCGCGACCTTCGCGCACTACGGCGTGGATGCAGCCTCCGAGCCGCTGGTCCTCTCCGACCCGCCGCTGCGGACGCGCGTCGTCCGGGTCGGGTCGGGCGTGCCGACGGTGCTGTTCCACGGCGGCGCGCTCACCTCGACGGTGTGGGCCCCGTTGCTCCCGTACCTGCCCGGACGGGCGCTGTACCTCGTCGACCTGCCGGGCTGCGGCCTCGCCGACCCCTTCGACTACCGGGGTGTCGACCTCGCCAGCCACCAGACGGCCTTCGTCGGCTCGGTCCTGGACGCCCTCGGGCTGGAACGGGCGGCCCTGATCGGCGCGTCCATGGGTGGGTGGTTCGCCCTGCGCTTCGCGATCGCCCGACCCGACCGCGTGGTCGCGGCGGCGCTGGTCACTGCCCCGGCCATCGCCCTTCCCGGTGCGCGCATGCCGGTGCCGATGGCGGTGACCAGCACGTGGCTCGGCCGTCGCCTGGGTGCGGTCAGCCCGCCGCCATCGGCACGGATGACACGGCGCACGCTGGCAGCGATCGGCGGGGACGGGTCGGTCGCCGACGCGCCCGACGCCCTGTTCGATGCCCTCGGCGCGGCGATGGCGCTGTCCGCGCCGAGCGTCGCCGCGCTCGACCTGTGCCGGTGGCGCACCCCGCATCCGCACCTGCAGGTCACCGCGGCCGAGCTCGCAACGTGCCCGGTCCCGGTGCTGCTGGTCTGGGGTGCGGACGACAAGGTGCAGCCACCCGAGGCTGGCGCCTGGGCCGCAGAGCTGTTGCCGAAGGGACGCCTCGAGGTGCTGCCCGGTGGGCACGGACTGTGGTTCGAGCATCCGCAGCGGTGTGGCGAGGCGCTGACCGGCTTCCTGGCCGGGATCGACGCCTAGCCGGAGCGGCTCGTGGGGCCTGAGACCCGGAGGGTTGGGACCTCCTGGCGTGGCGCCGGGTTCACAGCGAGCGCACGAGGGTGCGGAGTGCAGGGCTGTCCAGCGCCGCACCGCGACCCCGGCTCGCGGCCAGCCCCTCGGTGGTCGCCACGCGCGCCAGGAGGTGGCCCTGTGGCTCCAGGTCGCGGAGGGTGAGCACCGGGCGTGGCGCGCCCAGTTGCTCCCGGAGCGCGTCGGCGGCGCCCAGCAGCAGCGCAGCGCGGTCCGTCTCCTCGCGCGCCGCGCACAGCGCCGCCAACCCCTCGAGGGCGCAGGCCCGCTCGTCGCCCACACCCTGCCGGAGGGCGAGCTCGTAGGCGTCCCGCAGCGAGGTCCGTGCGCCGGCCATGTCGCCGTCGCACAGCGCGACATGACCACTCAGCCACAGTACGAAGGGGCGGCCGAAGAAGCGGCCTGCACGGTCGTGCCATCGGCCAGCCGTCGCCAGGGCACTGCGAGCCTCGGCGAGTTCGCTGCGGCGCACCCGGATGTAGGCCTCGGCAGCGGCGTGTACCGCGTGGGCCAGACCCGCGCCGCTGCGTTGTACGAGGGCGGTGGCGGCGACCCGGTGCGTGTCCGCCGTTGCGTCGTCGCCGACCGTGGCGGCGACCATGGCCAGGCACGATCGCAGTTCCACCTCGACGACGGGGTTGGGGATCGCGAGCTCCTGGCACACCGCGAGGGAGTGGGCACCCGCCCTCCGCACGTTGTCCGCGTCCCCGCGGAGCTGCTGGAGTGGGAGCAGCGTCTCCGCGGCGACCACGCTCCACCACCCGGCACCGTGGGCCTCCAGGTGCGTGCCCGCGCGCTCGAGTGCGGCCTCGGCCTCGGCCAGCTGCCCCTCCGCGGCCAGGATCTGGCCGCAGAGCCGCTGCCAGGTCCCCTCGAGCCAGCCGTCCTGCCCGCCGACCCCGCGCTCCGCGGCGATGCGGGCCCCTTCGCGGTCACCCGCGAACCAGAGGTGGGCGACCTCAGCGATCCGTGCGAGCTCCCGGAGGATCGGGTCGTCCGCAGCGGCCACGGCGTGCCGGGCCCAGCGCAACCCTTCGGACGCCGCCGTCGCCGACTTGATGCGCAGCATCGCTGCCCAGGTGATCGCCTTGGGGTCTGCGGCTGCCGGGTCCAGGGCGTCCACGGGCCCGAGCGCCCGGTCGAGCCAGGTGATGCCCTCATGGGTCCTGCCGGTGGCATACCACAGCCAGCCGAGACGGCCTGCGAGCTGCTGGAGGCTGGTGCGGTCCTCCTGGCTGGCCCACCAGCGCAGGGCGGCCCGGGCGTCCAGTTCATCGGACAGCTGCGCTGCCACGTCAACGGACCAGGTGACCGGGTCGTTGCGGTCGGTCGCCGCGATCCGCTCGCTGATGGCAGCAGCGTGTGCCGCACGCACGGCCGGCTCCACACCGCTGTCGGCCAGCTGCTGCGCACCGAACTCCCGCAGGGTCTCCAGCATGCGGTAACTGGTGGTCCCCTCCCGCTGCTGCACCGTCAGGAGCGAGCGGTCGCACAGCGCTTCCACGGCGTCCAGGGGGTCGAGGTCGGCACCGGTGGCCGCCAGCAGCGGGCCCAGCAGGTCGAGGCAGAAGGGCCGTCGCGGCACGGCCGCGGCCATCCACGCCCGGCGCTCGTCCTCGGTGAGCAGGTCCCAGCTCCACTCGACCGTGTCCTCGAGCGCCCGGTGGCGGGGTGCACGGCCCCGGCGTTGGTCGCGCAGCAGCCGGAACCGGTCGTGGAGCTGCGCAGCGAGGTCGCTGAGGGACAGGATCCGGGTGCGGGCTGCCGCGAGCTCGATGGCCAGCGGCAGACCGTCGAGCGCGCGGACCAGGGCCACGACGGTCTCGACCTCCTCCGCGACCAGCTCGAACCCCGGCGTCACGGCGCGCGCCCGGGCCTCGAACAGCTGGACCGCGGGAGCGCTCCGGGCCGTCGCCAGGTCCGTGGTGCCCTCGGGCGGGACCGGCAGGGTCGGCACGGGCCACACCACCTCGCCGGTCAGCCCCAGGGGCTCACGGCTGGTCACCAGCACGGTCACCTGCGGGCAGCCCGAGACCAGCTGATCGACCAGTTCGGCGACGTGGGGCAGGAGGTGCTCCGCGTTGTCCAGGAGGAGGATCCGCGGCTCGGGGGCGATGCCGGCGAGCAGGGAGGGGACGACCTCGTCGTCAGGGTCGAGGTGCACACGCAGCGCGGCGGCGACGGTGCGGACCAGCAGGGCGGGCTTGGCCAGGGGCGCGAGCTCCGCGAGGTGCACCGAGCGGCGGGCGTCGGCACCAGCGACGCGCAGTCCGAGCTCCAGCGCCAGGCGGGACTTGCCCGCACCACCCGGGCCCGTCACCGTGAGGATCCGCTCCGTCCCGAGGAGCTGCTCCAGCCGCCCGAGCTCCTCCTCACGTCCCACGAAGCTGGTCCGGGGCCGTGGCAGCGACCCCGCCCCGGCGGCCGGGGGCCGATCCAGCGCGCCCACGCTGCCCCCCGGCTCGGCGGCGTACGCAGCCGGCTGCTGTCGGCGCGACTCCGTCGCCGGAGGCCCCTGGACCGCATCGGTGCGCTGGTGGAGCACGTCCTCGTGGGCACGCCGGAGCACCGCGGAGGGGTCCAGGCCCAGCTCCTCGGCCAGCAGGTCACACCCCTGCGCGTACACCGTCAGGGCGTCGGCCTGGCGTCCGGCCCCGGCCAGGGCACGCATCAGCTGGGCGCGGAACTGCTCGCGCAGGGGATGGGCAGCGACCAGGGTGGTCAGCTCACCGACGCACTCCGCGTGGTGACCGAGGGCGAGCCGCGCGTCGACGAGGGAAGCGGTGGCGGACAGCCGGAGCTCGTTGAGCCGCTCGGCCTCGGCCACCGCCCAGTCAGCGGTGACGTCCTGCAGGGCGTCCCCCCGCCACAGCGCCAGGCCCCGGGACAGGGCAGCACCGGCGGTGTCGAGGTCCCCGGCGCGCAGGGCGTGCTCGCCGGTGCGCACGGCCGACTCGAAACGCGTCGCGTCGATGTGCTCCGCATCCACCGCGAACCGGTACCCGCCGTCGGTGGTGACCAGGACGTCGACGGCACCGCAGCCGTCCAGCGTGCGACGGAACTGGAAGACCGCCTGCTGGAGGGCGTTGGTGGGGTTGGCAGGCAGTGCACTGCCCCACAGGGCGTCGATGAGCCGCTCGGCGGGGATGGTGACGTTCGGGTTGCAGGCGAGCAGGGCCAGCAGGGTCCGCTGGCGGCCGCCCGGCAGGCGGACCTCGCGACCGTCGAACCGCAGCCGGAGCGGCCCGAGGATCTCGCACTCCAGTCCCACGGCCCACACCTCCCAGGGGTAACGCTAGGTGAACGCCGTCCGGCCGGATGGGGCTGGGGGACAGCGCCACGAAGCGTGGCCAACGCCGTGCCGTGACCGCGACGCCGGAGGCGCAGCTGTTCCTGACCTGCGCGCGGCAGGCGGACCCCGCGTTCGTGGTCACCAGGCAGACGGGGCCGACGGTGGCCGAGATCGGTCGTCGGCGGGACGGCCTGCCGTTCGCGTTCGAGCCGGCGGCTGCTCGACGACCGCGTTCGGCTCGCGCTGGGACGCCTGGGGCTCGCTGACCCCGACCGAACGCGAGGTGGCCGGCCTGGTGGCCCGGGGGGTGCAGCAGCGCGGAGATCGGCGAGGAACTGCTGGTGACCGTCAACACCGTGAAGGTCCACCTATCGCGCATCTACGCCGAGACGGGGGTCACCGGGCGGGCCGCACGCGCCGCAGGAGCGGCGCGTCGGGAGCAGCCCGTCGGGGGCCACCCGGCCGGGTGACGATCCACGGCGTTGCCGCTGTCAGGCTCGAGGTGCGGACCGGCCTTCGCGAGGACAGCGGCGCCGGTCGACGGCCGAGCCAGGGAGCGAAGGATGCACCCCGAACGTAGCCACCG
>SKTN01000340.1 GCA_007117945.1 Nitriliruptoraceae bacterium
CGCGAGAAGGACAAGGGTCTGTCCGCGGGCGAGAAGCGCATGCTCACCAAGGCCAAGCAGATCCTGCTCTCCGAGCTCGCCGTCGCCATCAAGAAGGACGAGGAGCAGGCCGAGGCGCTGGTCGAGGAGACCCTGGTCACCGCCCACGGCTGAGCTGGCCGGCCCACCGGGCCCTGCGAGCGCGGTCCACCGGGCCCTGCCAGCGCGGTCCACCGGGCAACGCCGGCGGCGCCGGGCGCTCGGCCGACGGACCGCCGCGTAGCATCGCGGCCATCGGCGAGGGCCTGGGGGCCGTGATGGTGCAGCGGGACGTGCCGCGTGAGCACGTGGTCGTGGAGCTCGTGCGCCTCGGCATCGTGCTCGCGGCAACGGGTGCGGGCTACGCCCTGGGTGAGCCCCTGCACGCCTGGGTGACCTTCGACGACCCCTCAACCACCCGCCTCGTCACCTCGATGCTGGGGGCCCTGGTGGGCTACCTGGCCGGCGGGCTGCTCGGCCGGATCCTGGTCCGCGGCGCCCAGGGGGCTGCCGTCCGGTTGACCCGGGTGCCGGCCATCCAGCTGATCGCCGGCGCACTCGGTGGGGCCGTGGGTGCCCTGCTCGCCCTAGCCATCGCGGCGCCCCTGCTGCTCCTGCCCGGTCAGCGCTTCACCGTGCCGGCGCTCCTGCTGGTCCTGATCACCCTGGTCTACGCCGGCGTGCTCCTCGGCAGCGCCCGGGCCGCGGAGCTCGGTCGCTACGTCGGCATGCGCGGCCGCCTCGAGGTCCGCACCCCCTCCCGGGGGGCGGGTGTCAAGGTCGTCGACAGCTCCGCACTGATCGACGGGCGGATCGTCGATGTGGCTCGGGCCGGCTACCTCGAGGGCACCCTGGTGGTGCCCCGACCCGTCGTCACCGAGGTGGAACGCATCGCCGAGCACGACCAGGAGCACCGCCGCAAGCTCGGCCAGCGAGGGCTGCACACCTTCCAGGTCCTCCAGGACGAGGGGCTGGTGGCCGTCGAGGTCGACGAGAGCGAACTCGCCGGTGTGGGGCCCGTGGACGAGCAGCTGGTGGCCCTGTGCCGTGACCGGGCCGCGGCCCTGATCACCGCCGATGCGCCCCTGGCGGAGACCGCGCAGGCCGCGGGGATCCGGGTCCTCAACCCCCACGCCCTGGCGGACGCGATGCGCTCGCCGGTGCTGCCCGGTGACCGCCTCGGGCTGCTGCTGGTGCGTGCCGGTCGCGATGCGGGGCAGGCCATCGGCTACCTCGAGGACGGCACGATGGTGGTCGTCGAGCACGCCCGCGACCGGGTCGGTGACGAGGTGGAGGTCGACGTCACCTCGATCGTGCAGTCGCGCACGGGACGGCTGCTGTTCGCGACCCCCGCCCCCGCACAGCCATGAGCGGGAGCCCGGGCGCGACCGGCGCTACACCCCGCCGCGCAGCCGCCGAGCCGGGTCGCGACACGCGGCGGGGGCCGGTCCGTATCGGTGCCGTGGTGGTGGCCGCCGGCAGCGGTGACCGGCTCGGTGCCAGCACCCCGAAGGCGCTGGTGGAGCTCCGGGGGCGCAGCCTCCTCGCCCACACCCTGGCGGGCCTGGCGGCGGCGGGCCTCCCACCGGCGGTGGTGGTCCACACCCCGGGGGCGGGGGCGGCCTTCGCCGCGGCCACGGGAGGGCTGCCCGTGGCCGCACTGGTGCCCGGTGGTGCCACCCGCACGGCCAGCGTCGCTGCGGGCGTCGCTGCCCTCGACGACGACGTCGAGGTGGTGGCGGTCCACGACGCGGCGCGGCCCCTGACCCCACCGGGGGTGATCGCCGCAGCGGTGGAGGCGGTGCCGGTGGGCGGTGACGTGCTGGCGGCGGCCCCGGGGATCCC
The DNA here is from genome assembly GCA_007117945.1 of Nitriliruptoraceae bacterium. Classification (GTDB taxonomy): domain Bacteria; phylum Actinomycetota; class Nitriliruptoria; order Nitriliruptorales; family Nitriliruptoraceae; genus T1Sed10-7. The sequence continues at coordinate 1,864 of SKTN01000340.1, forward strand.
CGTGGCCGACACCCTCAAGCGCACGACCCGACCTGCCGGTGATCGCACCCCCACTGGCGGGGCCGTGGGCGGGGGCGCCCAGGCGGCCGTGCGCGGTGGCGGTGGTGACCTGCCCGAGGTCGTGGCGACCGTGGACCGCACGGGGATGGTCGGCATCCAGACCCCCCAGGTGTTCACCCGCCGCGTGCTCGCGACGGCGCTGCGGGCGGTCGCGGAAGGCCGGGAGGCGACCGACGACCTCGCCCTGGTCGAGGAACTGCGCGACGCCGGCAGGCTCACCGGGCGCATCGTCGTGGTGCCGGGCTCGGTGTGGTCGCGCAAGGTCACCTACCGCGCCGACCTCGAGCTGCTGGAGTTGCTGGCCGCCCACGCCGACCCGGGGACGCTCGACCCGGGTGGAGGGCAGGGCGGGGTCCCGCCGGCTCCCGGCGCAGCCGGCCCCGCGGGGCGGGGACGTGATGGGGGAGGTGGCGGGTGATCCCGGGCAGCGTGCGGATCGGCCAGGGTGTCGACGTGCACCCCTTCAGCGAGGCCGAGGATCGGGCCCTGATCCTGTGCGGTGTGCCCGTGGCTGGTGGCCAGGGCCTCGCCGGACACAGCGACGCCGACGTCGGACTGCACGCCGTTGCCGACGCCCTGCTCGGTGCTGCGGCACTGGGTGACCTGGGCGCACGCTTCGGTGTCGACCGCCCGGAGACCGCGGGTGCCGACTCCACGTCCCTGCTGGAGGCGGTGGTCGCCGACGTGGCCGCCGCGGGCTGGCAGGTCGGCAACCTCGACGTCACCATCGTGGCGCAACGGCCCCGGCTCGCCCCCCACCGTGCAGCGATGCGGGCGCACCTCGCCGGGGTGTGCCGGGTGGAGGTCGCGGCGGTGTCGGTGAAGTTCACCACCACCGACCACCTCGGTGCCCTGGGGCGTGGCGAGGGCATCCTGGCGACGGCGTCCTGTCTGCTGCTGTCGCAGCAGCGGTAGGCTCCGCGGTCGGCACGCGGCCGGTGGCCGTTGACGAGCATCCCCCCCCACCCGGTGGTCCCCGATGACGCTGTCGTTGTACGACACCCTCACCCGTGAGCAGCGGCCCTTCACCCCGCGCGAGGCGGGGAAGGCGTCGTTGTACGTGTGCGGCCCCACGGTGCAGGGTGATGCCCACATCGGTCACGGGCGGGCCGCGGTGGTCTTCGACGTCCTGCGCCGCTACCTCGACTGGAGCGGCTACGCCGTCACCTTCGTGCAGAACGTCACCGATATCGATGACAAGATCATCCTGCGGGCGCGGCGCGAGGGGTTGGAGCCCGCCGTGGTCGCCACCCGCTACACCCGGGCCTGGAACCGGACCATGGACGCCCTCGGGGTGCTGCCGCCGGACGTCCAGCCCCTGGCCACGGGCCACCTGCTGGAGATGCAGGCGCTGATCCAGCGCCTGGTCGACCAGGACAAGGCCTACGCCGTGGACGGCAACGTGTTCTTCCGCGTCCGCAGCTTCGAAGGGTACGGGAAGCTGTCGCGGCGGCGTGTGGACGACATGCAGCAGGGCGAGGACATCGTGGACGCCTCCGACAAGGAGGACCCCCTCGACTTCGCCATGTGGAAGGCCGCCAAGCCCGGGGAGCCCGCGTGGGCCTCACCCTGGGGTGATGGCCGCCCGGGGTGGCACATCGAGTGCTCGGCCATGGCCGCCAAGCACCTCGGCCACGGCTTCGACGTCCACGGCGGTGGGCTGGACCTGGTGTTCCCCCACCACGAGAACGAGATCGCCCAGCACGAGGCTGCCCACGGGGACACCTTCGCCCGCTACTGGGTGCACAACGGCATGGTCCAGATGGGCACGGAGAAGATGTCGAAGTCGGTGGGCAACGTCATCTCCCTGCAGGAGGCCCTCGGGAGCTGGGGGGTCGGGCCCCTGCGCCTGTGGTACCTCTCCGCCCAGCACCGCACCCCGCTGACCTTCGAGACGGCCCGGTTGCGTGACGCGGCTGCGGTCCACCAACGCTTCGTCACCTTCCTGCGCTCGGCGCATCGGGTGACGGAGGGGGTGGAGGCCGACGCCGCGGCCGCAGCACCCCACCGCGCGGCCTTCGCCGCAGCCATGGACGCCGATCTCAACGCCCCGGCTGCCGTCGCGGCCCTGCACGAGCTGGTCACCGCCGGCAACGAGGCGCTGACCGCGGCGGAGGGTGGCGAGGTGGCCGCCCGGGGACGGGTGGCCAGCCTGGCTGAGAGCCTGACCGAGCTCGGCGACGGGGTGCTCGGTCTGCACCTCGAGGCCTCCCTGGCGGACGCGGCCGGTGTCGAGCAGCAGCTCGGTGCCCTCGTGGGGTCCCTGCTGGAACAGCGGGCCGAGGCCCGTGCGGCTCGGGACTTCGCCACCGCCGACGCGATCCGTGACCAGCTCGGTGCCGCGGGGGTGGTGGTGGAGGACCGGCCCGACGGGGCCAGGTGGTACGTCGCCGACGTGTCGTCACCCGCGTGAGCCGTCGGGGCCGTCCGGGCGGGCGGGACGCCGCGGCGGACCACCGGCTGGTCGGCGGGGTCCATCCCGTGCGGGAGCTGTTGCGGGCGGGGACGCCCGTTGCGGAGCTGCTGCTGGCCAGCGGCCGGGAGCGTGACACGGCCACCCGGGAGCTGGAGGAGCTCGCGGCCGCAGCAGGGGTGAGCGTGCGGCGGGTCGAGCGTGAGGAGCTCGACCGCGCGACCGACGGGCTGGTCCACCAGGGCGTGGTCGCCGTGGCACCACCCTTCCGGACGGTGCGCCTGGAGCAGGTGCTGGCAGCGGCTGAGGCGGCGGGCGAACCACCGCTGCTGGTGGCGCTGGACGGGGTGACCGACCCCCACAACCTCGGCTCGATCGCGCGCACCGCGGAGGCCGTCGGCGCCCACGGCCTGCTGCTGCCGGGGCGCCGGACGGCGAGCGTGACACCCGTGGTGGAGAAGGCGGCGGCCGGCGCGTTGGCGCACCTGCCGGTCGCCGAGGTGGGCAACCTGGTGCGGGCGCTCGGCGAGCTGGCTGCGGTGGGGGTGTGGTCCCTGGGGCTCGACGGTGAGGCGACGGTCACCCTGACCGACCACCCCCTGGCGGCCGAGGCGTGCGTGCTGGTGGTCGGTGCGGAGGGGGCGGGACTGGCGCGCCTCACCCGGGAACGCTGCGACGCGCTGGTGCGCCTGCCGATGCGGGGTCGCGTCGGGTCCCTCAACGCCTCGGTGGCGGCGGGGGTCGCCCTCTACGAGCTGCGTCGGCGTCGGGATGCCGGCTGAGGCCGCCCGGGTCGGGTCGTTGCGGCCCGTGGGGCGCGCCGCTGCCGCCGGGCGTTCCCTCGCGTTCCGCGCACGGCACCCGTAGGGTCCGTGGCAGCGATCCGCCCCGAACGTGATGACCCGCGCCACCCGGTCCTGCCCCCCGGATCACCCGACCCCCCGACCTCCCGCCCCCTGCCCTGTGCGACCCCGGAACCGATGAGCTGAGGTGCCCACCGTGGACGAGCTGCTGACCCGCCTGCACGACCTTGGCCTGGACGACGGCACGGCCGCGGAGGTCACCGAGACCGTGCGGACCTTCCTGGAGCAGAAGCTCCCCGAGGAGCTGGTCGTCAAGCTCGACGACATCCTCAGCGGTGACCGGGAGACGATGGGCAGCCTGTTGGAGAAGGTGCCTGCGGACGCGCTGCCCGCGGACGTGCGTTCCCGGGTCAAGGGGTTCCTGGGGGGCTGAGTGCCCTCGCGCCCGGTGCGGTGACCGCCGCCCGGTGACGGGTCGGGCCGTGGCCCGCGTCCTGTGTCGGGCAGTTGGCTGTGCCGCCCTGGTCCGGCGGCGAACAGGGGTGGTGCCCGGCCGTGCCCAGGCCGGGACACACGGCGGTGTGCGGCTGGGGACGGGCCGGGGGTCCGGGTGGCGTGCCCGCGAGGTCGCGGGCCGCCGGTGACCGCCCCCGGGCCGGGGGTCCGGGTGGCGTGCCCGCGAGACCGGCGTCAGTCGTGGCCGTCGTAGATCGGCCACACCTGCGCGCGCACGTGCTCGTAGACCACCGAGGTCTCCAGGCGCGCCACCTCGTCGCGGGTGGTGAAGGCCGCCAGCGCCAGGTCGCGCAGGTGGTCGGTATCGCGCACCGCCACCTGGACCAGGAAGTCCACCGCGCCGGTGAGGTGGGTGACGGACACGACCTCGGGCTGCGCCAGGGCGTGATCGCGGAAGGCGATCACGGCGTCGCGTGAGTGGCGTTGGAGGTGCACCTGGATCACCGCCTGCAACCCCACCCCGATGGCCGTCGGCTCGACCTCGGCATGGATGCCCC
>SKTN01000059.1 GCA_007117945.1 Nitriliruptoraceae bacterium
GCGGCCTTGAAGGCCTTGCCCCCGGGGATGCCGCCGCCCATCTCCTCCACGATCTCCCGCAGGGTGATCCCCATGGGGACCTCGATCAGGCCCGTGTTCTCCAGCGAACCCGTCAGCGCGAACACCTTGGTGCCCCTGGAGTCCGGGGTCCCCAGCGACGCGAACCACTCCGCACCGCGCTCCAGGATCATGGGCACGTTGGCCAGGGTCTCCACGTTCTGGATCATCGTCGGCTGGCCCCACAGGCCCTTCTCCGTGGGGTAGGGCGGGCGCAGGGTCGGCGTGCCCCGCTCGCCCTGGATCGAGGCCAGCAGCGCGGTCTCCTCACCGCACACGAAGGCACCGGCGCCGATGCGGACCTCGACGTCGAACCGGAACTCGCTACCGAGCACGCTGCGGCCGAGCAGCTTCGCGCGCTTGGCCTCACGGATGGCGCGCTCGAGGCGCTCGATCGCCAGGGGGTACTCCGCCCGGACGTAGATGTAGCCCTGGCTCGCGCCCGTGGCGTAGCCCGCCAGGGCCAGGCCTTCGAGCACCCGGTGGGGATCGGTCTCCATGATCGTGCGGTCCATGTAGGCGCCGGGGTCACCCTCGTCACCGTTGGCCACCACGTACTTCAGTTCCGCGACCGCCGTGGCGAGGTGCTCCCACTTGCGCCCCGTCGGGTAGCCGGCACCGCCACGCCCGCGCAGCCCGGAACGCGTGATGACCTTGACCACGCCCTCGGGGGTCATGGTCTCCACGGCGGTCTGCAACGCCCGGTAGCCGCCCTGGGCGACGTAGTCCTCGATGCGGTCCGGGTCGATCACCCCGGCGTTGGACAGCACCACCTTCTCCTGGCGGGCGAAGAAGGGCAGGTCGAGCTCGGCCCGGTCCGCCTCCACCGGCGTGGCACCGACGAGGTGTTCGGAGCCGATCGCCTCGGCCACCTCCCCGTCCACGTGCTCGTAGAGGACGGGCTCCTCACCCCGCGCCTCCACGCGCACCAGGGGTCCACGGCTGCACAGCCCGAAGCAGCCCGTGGGGACCACCTGGACGGACGCGGTCTGGTCCGCCGCCGTCACGGCATCGGCCAGCGCCTGCTTGATGCCACCTGCACCCGCAGAGTTGCAGCCCGTGGAGGTACAGACGAAGGCCCGGCGCGAGAAGCGCGCCTGGGCGTCGCGCTCGGCGTTGGCGACGTCGTACAGATCGATCGGACCGGCCATCAGACCCTCGCTTCTTCCGCTGCGTCCTCGGGCGTCGCAGCGTCTGCGTCCCCGGACTCGTCCTGCGCCATCGCCGCCTCCACCTCGCCGAGCACACCCTCGGCATCGAGGTGGCCACGGACCGCACCGTCGAGCACCACCACGGGCGCCAGCCCGCAGGAGCCCAGGCAGCGCGCGGTCTTGAGGGTGAACCGCCGGTCCTCGGTGGTCTCGCCCGACGCCACGTGGAAGCGCTGCGCCAGCTTCTGCACGATGTCGTCGGCGCCCTTGACGAAGCACGCCGTACCCGTGCAGACCGTGGCCGAGTGGTCACCCGGCGCCTCGAAGGTGAACAGGTGGTAGAAGGTCGCCACCCCGAACACGTGGCTGAGCGGCAGCCTGAGCTCCCGCCCGACGTAGATCAGCACGTCCTCGGAGAGGTAGCCGAACACGCCCTGGGCCACGTGCAGGATCTCGATCAGTTGGTCCTGGGAGTAGCGGGTGCGCTTCAGGGCCTTGTCCAACACCCCGAAACGCTCATCACCGGATGGGTGCGCTGCTGCACCGTTGCTCGCTCGCTCGGCCACATGATCCTCCACGCCTGACGCCACGGCACATGCTCGTCAGGTCGAGGCCCGGACGGCAGGGCCCGAGGTCCCTGGCCGTCGGGACCCTCGCGGTGCTCAGCGGGCCCGAACGCGGGCGGTGTAGCGACCCTCGACGGCCTCGACCGCGACGTCGACACCGAAGGTCGCGCTGACCCACCCATCGGTCAGCACCCGGGGCAGCTCGCCGGCGGCCACCAGACCCCCCGCACGCAGCAGCGCCGCGTGCGACATGCCCACGGGCAGCTCCTCGAGGTGGTGGGTCACCAGCACCAGGGTGGGGCCGCCCTCCCGGTGGAGCAGGCCGTCGAGGTCGGCGAGCAGGGACTCCCGCCCCCCGAGGTCCAGCCCCGCGAAGGGCTCATCCAGCAGCAGCAGGTCGGGGTCGATGCTCAGTGCGCGCGCGATCCGCACGCGCTGGCGCTCACCCTGGCTCAGGGTGTCGACGCGGCGCTCGGCCAGATGCGCCGCCCCGACCTGCGCCAGAGCGGTGGTGGCCGCAGCCACCATGGCGGGGTCATCGAGGATGCGCGGGGAGGGCCAGGTGGCACCGAGCCGTGCGGCGGCCACCAGGGGCAGCGCCGGCAGGCGCGCGTCCACCAGCCGGTCCAGCGCCAGGGAGACGAAGCCGATGCGCCGGCGCAGGGGGCGCAGGTCGCCGCGACCGAAGCGGGTGCCGAGGACCTCGACCTCGCCGCTGGTCGGGTACAGCTCCGTGGCGAGGATGCGCAGCAGGGTGGTCTTACCGCTGCCGTTGGGTCCGAGCACGGCGAGGTGGTGCCCCGGTGCGACCTCGAGGTCGATGCGATCGAGCAGCCGCGCCCCACCACGGCGCACGCCGACCCCGACCAGCCGGGCCAGGGGCGCGGTCACGGCAGGGGCCGGCGGACCACGGGGCAGCTCATGCACCGTGGTCCCCCACGTCCCCGGGGCAGCTCGTAGGAGGGGATCGTGTGCACGGTGATGCCGGCGTCGGCGAGGATCGCGTTGGTGGCGACGTTGCGCTCGTAGGCGATCACCTCGCCGGGCCGCAGCGCCAGGGTGTTGTTGGCGTCGTTCCACTGCTCGCGCTCGGCCCGGATCGCGGAGAGGTCGGGCTCGATGGCCCGGGCGTGGTCCAGCCCCGCCGCCCACGCCAGACCGGGGACCAGCGAGGGTCCCTCCTCCACGTGGACCCGCTCCCGCCCCCGGGAGGTGAGCTGGAAGGTCCGCGAGCGCCGGGTCATCTGCGGGTAGGTGATGAAGGCGTCGACGTCCACCTGGGTCACCACGGTGTCGAGGTGCATCGCGGCACGGACCTTGGGCAGCTCCACGGCCAGGACCCGGTCCACCACGCCCGCGCTGAACAGCCGGGCCGCCAGGGTCTCCACCCCGGCCGGGGAGGTCCGTTCGCTCAGGCCGATGGCCAGCCCCCGCTCGCCGACCACCAGCACGTCCCCACCCTCGAAGGTGGCGGGATGACGGTCGATGAGCTGCCCGCCGAACCACACGGGTGCACCGACGAACCGGGGGTGCTCCCGGTAGAGGGTGCGCAGCAGGTCCGTCTCGCGCCGGCGTGCGGAGCGGTGCATGGGCGAGAGCACCACGCCCTCACCGATCCACGCCGACGCGTCCCGGGTGAACACCAGGTTCGGCACGGGTGCGAACAGGGGGTCACCCGGCTCTGCCACCGCGGCCACCAGCCCGTCGGTCCCACCGACCTCCTCGTGGGTCATGCCGGCGATCAGATGGCCCACCAGCTCCCGTGGCCCGCTGGCCAGGACCCGCTCGCGCACGGCGTGGAGGGCTTCCGGACCGCAGGTGGTCTCCGTGACGTGGCGGTCCACCAGGGCCCGGGCGGCCTCGGGCTCGGTTACGACCTCGGCGAGGAGGTCTGCCAGCACCAGGACCTCGACGCCCTGGGCCCGCAGCAGGTCGGTGAAGGCGTCGTGCTCGGCCTGGGCGTGCTCCACCCACAGCAGCTCGTCGAACAGCAGCTGCTCCATGTTCGACGGGGTGACGCGGCGCAGCTCCTCACCGGGGCGGTGCACCAGCACCGAGGTCAACTCCCCCACCTCGGAGCGGATCGTGGGCGGGTCGGGCCGGGGGTCGTCGGTGGGCGCCAGCCGCAGACGCTCGTCGGGGACCTGCCGGCTCACGGGGTCACCTCGCGGTGGTCGCCGCCGCCGAGGCGGCCACGGGGCTCGAACCACCGGCCGTCCTCGGGCAGGGTCTCCAGGGTCAGGCGCGGCAGGGGCGCGGTGAACAGCCCCTCGATCGACTCCAGGTCGACGAAGCGCAGCCACGGCAGCGTCGCCATGCCCCCGGCGTACTCCGCGAAGCCGAGCACGTTGATCGCCACCCCCTGCCCCGCCAGCTCCTCGAGGGGATCGGTGAAGGCCCGGGCGTCGTTGGAGCCGACGTAGACGGCCTCGAGGTCGCCCTCGGCTGCGCGGTCGGTGAGGTGCGCGAGCATGTCCTCGTCGACGTCGGAGTCCCCCCGCTTGGGCTTGGCGAACACCCGGAAGCCCTCCTCCAGCAGCCACAGCACCCACCCCCGCAGCACCCCGGCGACGTGGGGAGCCACGTTGATGAACACGCAGGCCTCGACCTCGTCGTCACCCTCGGCGTGGTCGACCAGCCAGTCACCGAGCACCGCGAGGTCGGGACGCTCCTTGGCCGTGGGCTTGCCCTCGATGATCGTGGCCAGGGTCATGTCGATGTTGGGCGCGTCCCACACGAGCACGTGGCGTCCCACGGCGCATCCGTTCGGTCGAGGTCGGCGTACGGTACACAGCGCGCACCAGCGGACCCGGACAGGAGCGCAGCGTGCAGTCCCTGCTGCCCATCGAGGTGGATGCCCACCTCACCGAACTGGTCACCGCCCAGCACCTCGACCCCGTGCTCGACGACATGGAGCGTCGTGCCGAGGCCCACGGCTTCCCGATCGTCGGGCGGGCCGTCGGCCGGTTCCTCGAGCTCCAGGCCCGCATGGTGGGCGCCCGCCGGGTCGTGGAGCTCGGCAGCGGGTACGGCTACTCCGCCTACTGGTTCGCCCGCGCGGTGGGTGCGGACGGCGAGGTGGTGTGCACCGACACCGACCCGGACAACGCCCGGCTGGCGGAGGGCTACCTGCGCCGCGCGGGGCTGTGGGAGGGCGTCCGTTACCACGTCGGTGACGCCCTCGAGGGGCTCGCAGCGGTCGGTGGCGAGATCGACCTGGTCTACTGCGACATCGACAAGCACGGCTACCCCGCCGCCTGGGAGGCCACCCGTGAGCGGCTGCGGGTCGGAGGGCTCTTCCTGTGCGACAACGTGCTGTGGGACGGCCGGGTCGCCCGCGGCGACCAGGACGACGACACCCGGGCCATCGTGGCGATGACCCGGGAGGTGGCACAGGATCCGCGCTACGTCAGCGCGATCAACCCGGTGCGCGACGGGGTGCTGGTGGCCCTGCGCGTCGCGTGAGCGCGCACCGGGCCGGCCCCCGTCACGACACCTGGCGCATCCTGAGCTTGGAGCCATCGGTGATGGAGCGGGTCCCGCGTGCCAGCGCGATCGTGCCCGAGCGCACCAGCTCGCGGATGCCGTAGGGCGCCAGCAGCTGCTGCATCGCCTCCAGCTTCCCGGGGTTGCCGGCCACCTCGACGGTGATCGAGTCGTGGTCGACGTCGACGATCTTGGCGCGGAACACCTCGGCGATCTCGATGATCTGCGAGCGGGTGACCGGGTCGGCGTTGACCTTGACCAGCTGCATCTCCCGCTCGATCGCCTGGTCCTCCTCGAGCTCGACGATCTTGAGCACGTTCACCAGCTTGTTGAGCTGCTTGATGATCTGCTCGAGCTGCACGGCCTCGGTCCCCACCACCAGGGTGAGGCGCGAGACGCGCAGGTCCTCGGTGGGCCCCACGGCCAGGGAGTGGATGTTGTAGCCACGCCGGGCGAACATCCCGGCGATGCGGGTGAGCACACCGGGCTTGTTCTCGACCAGCACGGACAGCGTGTGGCGGTGGTTCATGACGGATCCTCTCAGGCCTTGGTGGCGGCGAGGCGGGCGTACCACTCCTCGGCCGACTCGATCAGCTCGTCGTTGCTGGCACCGGCGGGCACCATCGGGAACACCATCTCGTCGGGGTGCACCCGGCACTCGATCAGCACGGGCTGGTCGGTGATGGCGTGGGCCTTGTCGAGAATGGTGTGGAGGTCCTCGATGCGCTCCACCCGGAAGCCGGGGATACCGTAGGCGTCAGCGAGCTTCATCAGGTCGGGGAGGTCCTGGGGCAGGGCCACCTGGGAGAGCCGGTCCTCGTAGAACAGCGACTGCCACTGGCGCACCATGCCGAGGTAGCCGTTGTTGATCACCACGAACA
>SKTN01000093.1 GCA_007117945.1 Nitriliruptoraceae bacterium
GCCGCTGTTGCAGGGTGGCACGGGTCCGGCGCGCGTCCAGCCCTAGGCGCCCGGACCACGGGCTGCACTGGCACGCAGTGCCAGCGCGACGGCCGGCTCCGGGGTGATGACGTCCGCACCCGCCATGCACAGGACCCGCTCCAGCGCAGCCGGGTCCCCGGCACCGAAGGCGCGCACCGCGATGCCCTGCTCCTGCGCGGCGGTCACCAGCGCCACATCGACCCAGTCCCACCGGCAGTGGATGGCACCCGCCCCGACGGAACGCACGTAGTCCCACGGTTCGTAGAGGCCGAAGTCGAAGAGGATGGCGGTTCGCACGCCGGGGCGGAAGCGACTGGCCTCCACCAGCCGCTCATGCTGGTAGGAGGACAGGATGGTGCGTTCCCACAGAGCCGCGTCCTCGACGGCGGCGGCCACGGCGCCGACCAGGCCGTCACCGGACATCGTGGGAGCGTCCTTGAGCTCGAGGTGCAGGGTGAGCGTGTTGGTCCGTGCCCAGTCCAGCACGTCGGTGAGCGTCGGCACGGGCTCTCCACGGAACCCCTCGGAGAACCAGCTACCGGCGTCGAGCCGGGCGAGCTCCGCCGCGGTCAGCCCGTCGACACGCCCGGTGCCGTCGGTGGTCCGATCCACCGTCTCGTCGTGCAGGACGACCGGGACGCCGTCGCGGGTGAGCTGGACGTCGAACTCGACCCCGTCGACGCCGAGCTCCGCCGCCGCTTCGAACGCGGCGATGGTGTTCTCCGGGGCGTGCCGTCGCAAGCCCCGGTGACCGATCACGTCGAGGTGCGCGGTCATGCGGCCCTCGGGAAGCCTCGCAGGGACATCGAGTGGCCATGCTAGCGTCGAAGGCCGTGCCACCAGGGCGACCCGGTGGCGGCGGCGCCGGGTGCTGACGGCCGCCCGGGGAGACCACGTCCCCCGTGGCGTCCCTACGTGGCGCGGGACACCCACCCGGAGCCGACCCGGATCAGCTCGGCCGGAGCAACGATGTCGCGTCCCCAGATCGCTCAGGGCACCGGATGGGCGCCCCTGCTCAGCCGCGGCGCCCCGGACGAGTTGTTCGACGCCTACGTCTTCGACCTCGACGGCACGCTCTACCTCGGCGACGAACTGCTGCCCGGGGCCCGGCGGTTGCTGCTGGCACTGCGGGAGCTCGGTCGGCCGGTGCGGTTCCTGTCGAACAACGCCACCCTGGACGTCGCGCAGTACGCGGCGAAGCTCGCACGGATGGGCCTGCCGACGCGCGAGGGTGATGTCGTCAACACCGTGGTGACCATGACGCGGTGGTTGCTGGACCACGCACCGGATGCGGTGGTCTTCCCCATCGCCGAGGCGCCACTGATCCGCGCCTTCGAGCAGGCGGGGATCCGCATGTCGGAGGATCCCGCGGAGATCGACATCGTCGTGGCCAGCTTCGACCGCGCCTTCGACTACCGCAAGCTACAGATCGCCTTCGACGCCATCTGGTTCCACGGTCGGGCACGGCTCGTCGCGACCAACCCTGACCGCTACTGCCCGATGCCGGGGGGGCGCGGTGAGCCCGACTGTGCGGCCGTGGTCGCCGCCATCGAGGCCTGCACCGGCACCACCTGCGAGGTGAACGTCGGGAAGCCGGACCCGGAGATGCTGCGCGCCGCACTCGCGGGACTGGACGTCGACCCCGCACGCACCGTGATGGTCGGTGACCGCCTCGGTACCGACATCCTGCTGGCACACGCGGCCGGCACGAGCAGCGCACTGGTGCTCACCGGCGAGACCCGCCCCCAGGACCTGATCGGGGTGCCCGACGAGCAGCTACCGGACCTGGTCCTCGAGCGGGTGGACCAGCTCCTGCCCGCGCACCTGTGGACGGAGCTCGGCTGGAGCGGGGACGAGGCGGCCCCCCGCACCTGAGCCCGTCACTTGATGCCGGCCCGCAGGAAGTTCTGGATGAAGGCCCGCTGGGCGACGAGGAACAGCGCGAGCAGCGGGAGGACGGTGATCACCGTGCCCGCGGTCAGGGCGGTGAAGTTGATGCCGATCTCCGGGCTGAGGAACCGGTAGATCCCCACCGTGATCGGCCGGGCCTCGACGGACTGGGTGATGACCAGCGGCCACAGGAAGTTGTTCCAGTGGAAGCTGATGGACACCAGGCCGAAGGCGATGATGGTCGGCCGCGCGATCGGGACGTAGACCTTCCAGAGGATCTCGAGCCGTCCGGCGCCCTCCACCTCGGCGGCTTCCACCAGTTCCACCGGCACGGACTTGAAGGTCTGGCGCAGCAGGAAGATGAAGAAGGCACTCGCGAGGTAGGGCAGCCCGATCCCGCGCAGGGTGTCGGCCAGACCGAGGCTGGCGACCAGCCGGAAGTTCTCCCCCAGCAGGACCTCGGGGAAGATCATCAACTGCAGCAACACGAGGGTGAACATGAGGTTGTGGAGCGGGAACCGGTAGCGGGTGAAGGCGTAGGCAGCCAGGCAACCCAGGATGATCTGCCCCGCGCTCAGCCCCACGACCAGCAGGATGGTGTTGTAGTAGAACCGCCCGAAGGGCGCCATGCCCCACACCGTGATGATGTTGTCGAAGGTCCATCCGGTGAAGGGCTGGAAGGTCAGGGCCACATCGGTGCGACGGAACGCGGCCCAGAAGACGTAGGCCAGGGGCGCGATCCACAGCAGGGCGAGCAGCCACACCCCGATGAGTTCCGTCGCGTTGGCGAACCGCTCGGCGCGCATGATGCGCCGGGCACGTGCCGACGACACGAACAGTTCACCGGTCGTCGACCGGTCGCTCTCAGTGTGCTGTGCGGTCATCGGCTCATCGATAGTGGATACGACGGTCGAACATCCGGATCTGGATGACGGCCAGGGCGACGAGGATCGACACTAGGACGACGGTCATCGCCGCAGCGTAATCCGGGTTCCGGTTGGGGAAGGCCTGCAGGTAGATGTTGTAGAGCAGCAGGTTGCTGGCGTTGTTCGGCCCACCCTGGGTCATCACGAAGATGAAGTCGACCTGTTTGAAGCTGTTCGCCACCCCGACGATGGAGGTGAACAGCGTGGTCGGCATCAGCAGCGGGAAGGTGACCCGGCGGAAGTGGGTCCACCGACCGGTCCCCTCCAGGGTGCTGGCCTCGTTCAGTTCGGGTGAGATCGTCTGCAGGCCGGCGAGGTAGAACAGCATGAAGAAGCCGGCCTCCTTCCAGATCATCACCACCATCAGGGACGGCAGCACCGTCGAGGGGTCACCGAGCCAGTTCTGCCGGGGAACCCCGATCGACTGCGCGATGACGTTGATCAACCCGAAGTTGGGTTGGTAGAAGGCCAGGAAGATCGCCGCTGCGGCGATGACCGGCAGCATGGCTGGCGTGAACAGCGCCATCCGCAGGAACCCGCGTGCCCGGATCTCACGGTCGACCAGCACCGCCATCAGCATCGCGATGGCGAGGCTGACCGGGACGGTCACCAGGGAGAACACCAGGTTGTTGCGCAGGCTCTGGCGGAACACCGGGTCGTTGATCATCCGCTCGTAGTTCGCCGGGCCGATCGAGTCGCCGATTCCCGGCTCCTGCAGGCTGGCCCACACCGTGGTGATCATCGGCACGACGCTGAAGCCGAGCAGGATCACCATCGCGGGCAGGATCAGCGCCCACGCGAACACGCTGTTGGGCACCCGGCGCAGCGGCGCCAGGAAGGACCGGCGCGCCCACGGGTCCCCGCCGGGAGTGACCTCAGGGGTCACTGCCTCGGCGGGGCCCACGGCTGCCGGGTCGGACGAGGTCGCCATCGGACGATCCGCTCCTCGCAGGCTCGGCCTAGCGGTACGGCGCGAGCAGGTCGTTGATGGACTCGTTGGCCTGCAGCAACGCCTCCTCGGGCGTCACCTCACCGGTCAGCGCGGACTGCAGCGCGTCGTTGATCAGGTCGTAGACCGAGCCGCGCTGGTAGGTCGAGAGCTCACGGACGGTGTTCTCCAGCTGGTCGCGTGCCACCTCGGCCTCGGGGAAGTCCGCGACGTACTCCTGCATCGCCTCGGTCTCCCACGCCTCGGGTGTCGGCGCGACGTAGCCGGTCTCGATGCTCCACTCCGCAGCCTGCTCCGGCTGGGTGAGGTAGCGGATCAGCTCGAAGGCCGCGCGCTGCTCCGCCTCCGGTGCGTCGGCGAAGATGTAGAAGTTGCCACCGCCGGTTGGCGAGCCCGGCTGCACGTTCGAGGGCATCGGCGCGACACCGAAGTCGAAGGTCGCGTCGGAACGGATCCGCGACAGGTTGCCGGTCGTGGTCCAGATGATCCCGACCTCCTGCTGGAGGAAGTCCTCGGGTGTCGTGCCCCAGTCGACGACGTGGGGCGGGTGCACACCGTGCTCGTCACTGAGGGAGTACCAGAACTCGAGGGCTTCGATGACCTCCGGCTTGTCGAAGTAGACCTCGTTGCCGGCGGCGCTCACCACCTCGACCCCCATCTGTGTGGTGAAGGTCTGGAAGAGCCAGTAGGGGAAGCCGCTGGAGGGCATCTGCACCCCCCAGGACACGTCGCTGCCCTCCTGGACGGCGGTCGCGATCTCGACGAGTTCCTCCCAGGTCTCGGGAGCCCGTTCGGGGTCGAGACCGGCCTGCTCGAAGGCCTCCTTGTTGTAGTACTGCACGATGGTGGAGCGCTGGAACGGGATGCCCCAGGTGTTGCCCTCGTCGTCACGGCTGTTGGCCATGAACTCGTCGTAGAAGCTGTCGAGCCACGCTTCGTCCTCGTCGGTGATGACCAGGTCATCGAAGGGCACGATGATGTCCTCGTCGATGAGGGCGAACATCTCCGTGGACAGCAGCACCGTCGTCGCCGGCGGTTCACCGGCCGACAGCGCGGTGGTGGCCTGCACGGCGGTATCGTCGTAGTTGCCCGAGTACACCGGCGTCACGTTGATCTGCGGGTTCTCATCCTCGAAGCCCGCGATGAGGCCGTCCACGACGTCCTCGAGCGGACCCCCGACGGCGATCGGGTAGTACATCGTGATCTCGATCGGATCGTCCGCCGTGGCGTCCGCGAGCGGATCGTCGCCCGCATCACCGTTGCAGGCGGCGAGCAACAGGGCGGTGGCGCCGAGCGCGGCGGCCGACCGACCGATCACCCGCCTGCGTGTTCGGACCGTCTGCGACATCGTGGTTCCCTTCTCTACTGGTGTTCACTGGGCGCTGTCGGGGTGACGGCCCTTGCGCCGTGCACCTGGAGCCGGTCCCCCGAACGCGCATCGAAGAAGTGCAGGGATGCGGCGGGCAGCACGATGCTGCGTGTGGTGCCCGGTTCGGCCGGGACCGAGGGGTGGATCCGTCCGGTGAGCTCCACCTCGGATCCGATGCTGAAGCGCACGAGCTGATCGGCGCCGAGGTGCTCGTTGGTCGTGACCGTCGCCGGGACCTCCACCCCGGCGGGGTCGGAGTCGACGTCCTCGGGCCGGATGCCGACGAGGACCGCTTCGGTCAACGCCTCGGGGTCGTCCACGGGCACGGTGACATCGGTGTCGTCGAGCTGGACCCCACCGGCCACGGGCCGACCCGGGAGGAGGTTCATCGGCGGCGCGCCGATGAAGCTCGCCACCTGGGAGCGCTCGGGACGCTGGTACAGCGTGCGCGGTGGTGCGATCTGATCGACCCGGCCCTCCCGCATGACCACGACGCGGTCGGCCATGGTCATCGCTTCGACCTGGTCGTGGGTGACGTACACCACCGTCAAGCCGAGCTCGCGCTGCAGGGACCGCAACTCCAGGCGCATCTGCTGGCGCAGCTTGGCGTCGAGGTTGGACAGCGGCTCGTCCATGAGGATCACCCGCGAGCCACTGACCAGGGCCCGTCCCAGAGCCACACGCTGGCGCTGCCCACCGGACAGCTGCCCCGGCTTGCGGTCCAGGTACGGGGTGAGGCCGAGCAGTTCGGTGGTCTCCTTGAGGCGACGCGCGCGCTCCTCCCTGTCGACCCGGCGCACCTTCAGCCCGAAGATGATGTTCTCCTGCACCGACAGGTGGGGAAAGAGCGCGTAGTTCTGGAACACCATCGCCACGCCACGGGCCGCCGCCGGCATCTGGTTCACCACGGTGTCACCGACGAGGATCTGGCCGCTACCGGCAGCCTCCAGACCCGCCAGCAGTCGCAGCGACGTCGACTTGCCGCAACCACTCGGGCCGAGGAGGACGACGAACTCACCCGCTTCGGCCGAGAAGGACACGTCGAACAGCACCTGCGTGTCGTCGAAGAACTTGTCGACGTTGCGCAACTCGACCCGCGACATTCCCGGCTACCTCCCAGCGGCTGGACCGTGTGCGTGCCCGCAGCGACGCGAGTGTGCGGCGCGTCGGAGGCATCTGGACAACGGCCGGCGACACTACCAACCCCGACCCGGGGTTCGGTCCATCGGCGCCGCGGAACATAGGCCATCCACGCATCCCCTGCCGCACGTCGGCGTGCACGCCAACTGAACTCCCACCGGAGCCGCGCGTCGGCGGGCAACACCGCCCGAGGCCTGGCACCATCACGCCGTACGACGTGACGTGATGGAGGCGCATGGGTACCGCTCCTGAGCACCACGATCCGACCGGCACGCAGAGCGACACCGGGCGCAACCGGTGGGGCTGGCTGGGCCGGGCGGATCCCGGGTACGCACGGCGTGCGTTCCACCTCTCCCTGGCCTTCGTGGTGCTGGCGGCGATCAGCACCATCACGAACGCGTTGGCCGCACAGCCGCCGGCGCCGGTCGAGCTCATCGCAGCGATGATGGTGGCCTTCGGCCTCGGCGAGCTGTCGGGTCGGCCCGGCCACGTCGCGGTGTCCCGGCTGGTGGGCCTGGCGATCTTCGTGGGCTTCTGGGTCGTGTTCGCGCTCCGGTGGAGCTGACGCGAGCTCCCAGCGACAGGGTCACGCGGTTCGGTCCGCCTCCGCGTGGTCC
Organism: Nitriliruptoraceae bacterium; assembly: GCA_007117945.1. GTDB lineage: Bacteria > Actinomycetota > Nitriliruptoria > Nitriliruptorales > Nitriliruptoraceae > T1Sed10-7. The sequence goes on from SKTN01000093.1 coordinate 6,913, forward strand.
GCGATGTCGTCGAGGTCCTGGCGCAGCGCACGACGGGTGGCACCCGCGAACAGCCGCCCGACCGTCGCGGCCAGGAGACGGTTGACGACCCCACTGCTGCGACCAGCGAAGGACATGCGCAGCACGCACCCGTCCCTGCCCCCAGGTTGCACGGAGATCGTCGAGGTACAGGTCGTAGCGCCGTTGACCGAGGTCACGGTGTAGCTGCGTGGCGCATCGACGGCGGTGACCGCCATCTCCTCCGTGGCCTGCCGTCCGAACATGGTCCGGGTCTCCCGCCAGCGCATCCCGACGTCGAACCCCGCGCCCTGGTCGAGTCGCTCGACGCCCTCGACGGCACTGATCACACCCGGGGATGCCTCGATCGCGGTGACGATGTCCCGCACCCGCTGGGGCGATGCCGCCACGTGGCGCTGCACCACGATCTCCATGCGGGCCTCCTCGCCGCCGACTCCGGTGGTGGAGCGGACCACGTCGACGAGGGGCCACCCCCAGCCGCATCGACCAACCTGCGGAGCCGAGCGCTGGCAGGTAGCCAGCGACCGGTCAGCGGACGCACTCCGCGAAGAGGTTGATCCCTCGCTCCTCGAAGCGGATCCTCGTGGCGGGGCGACCGAACGCGGAGGCTTCGAAGAGGCGGTCCATGTCCGCCTCGGTGCGGTGCACCAGCTTCCAGTCGAGCACGTGGTCCATCAGCCCGCGCGTGGCGTTGCTGGGGTGGAAGTTGCCGAGGATGATCCGACCACCCGGTCGCAGCATGCCGTGGATCAGGTCCATCAGGCGCACGACCATCCCGTCCTTCAGGTAGTCGATCAGGCCGATGCTGTAGACCAGGTCCTGGTCGTGGATGTCGGATCCGCACCTGCCCACCGCCAGCCGGAGCAGGTTGTCGCTGATCAGGGACACCTGCGCCTCGAGCCCCTCGGCTCCCGCCCGCTCCGCGACGAACGCGAGCGCCTGGGGGTCGATGTCGAGCAGGTTGACGTGCAGGATCGTCGGATCGTCCAACTGCGAGAAGGCGTCGAACACCTCACGCGCCGGGCCGCACGCCAGACTGCTGACCCGGGCCGTGTCGCCACCTCTCGCTGCGACGGTCGCGGCGATCTCCTCGGCGAGCAGGCCGCGACGATGGCGTACGGCGTGCGCCGCCGCCACGTCCAGGAAACAGTGATCGACCAGCCAGCCGATGGCGTGCCGCCCATCAGGCTCGTTGCGGTACACCATCTCCAGGGTGAGGAAGTCACCCGGGTAGCCACGCGGCTTGGTGTACCAGCGCTGTGCGGTCTCGGTCAGCAGGAGGTACGGGAGCAGTTCCCGCTGCAGCCACGCTGCCAACTCCTCGTGTTCCTGACCATCCATGTCATCCAGCAGGACCTCGTTGAGCAGGGCACAGAAGCCGTGGAACTGCTCCACGATCCGGTCGCGGGTGGCGTCGGGCAGCACGCCGTCGTTGCTGTCCGCCTCCGCGTTCGCGGCGAAGACGGCCGCCTTGAACCCCTCGAGCGGCGCACGCAGCCGTGCCCAGGCGACGGGCTGGTGCCCGTCACCCACCAGCCGAGGAGCCTGCAGCTGCGCGCTGCCGGCTCGACTGCGTGATGCCAGCCGCCAGGCCAGCGACCGGCGCAACCGGGCGGCGAAGGACGGCTCGTCCTCGCTGAAGGGCTCGTGCACGGTGATCATCGGCAGCATCGGCTCCCCCCGTGGGCCGCGACATCAGCACACGATGTCGAAGGTGACGATCTCCATGTCGCCCGACTCGCCCGCGGGCTCGTCGGCTCCCATCTCGGTCAGCTCCAGCTCCACGTCGGCGCTGGCGCCATGCCAGCCGATGTCCTCAACCTCGGAGTTGTCGTCCAGCTCCCACCGGTGACCGTCGAAGTCGTCCTCGAGTTCGAGTGGCCCGCGGCGCAGCTCCACCCAGGCGCCGTCCTCGGTGGGGTGCTCATCGACGGACAGCACGAGCTCGAGCTCCGGGTCGTGGTCAGGGGAGAACGGATCGGCCCCCCGGACACGCATCTCGACACCATCGTTGTCGAACTGCTCCTGGCACTCGGTGAAGTGCAGGTCGACATCCTCGCCGTCGACGGTCACGGTCGACGCGTCGGGATCGCCGTCGCCGAGGGGCTCCTCCGCAGCGGCCTCCTCGTCCTCCGGGGCAGCGTCGCCCTCACCCTCGGCGTCCTGCGCCGCCCCCTCCTCGGTGACGGCCTCATCCGGCGCGTGCTGCGCATCCTCGCCACATGCGGCCACCACGAGAGCGGCGGAGGAGATCACGGCGACGATCCCCCAACGGATCCTCGATCGTGCGGTCAGTGTCGATGCTGCGTTGCGCATCGGTTGCTCCCAGCTGCATCGGGTTCGAGCTCCCAGCCGGACCGCAGGCGTCGGCACGCACCGTGCAGCGCTCGATCTCCCGAGGAGCGCTGCCGGGTCCCTTCCGGGCACCTGTGCCGCAGGCACCGAGGGGCGTCCAGCCCCGGTCCGACGGCAGCAGCCTGCAGAACGACGCGACCGGATGTGCACGATCCCCACCGACGGCCGGACAGTGGACGCGAGGCTACGGCTCGTCGCGAGCGGCCTCCATGACCCTGCGTGCGCTGTGTCCGCAGCACGCGCCGGGCGGATTGACAGCATCGCCACGTCGGCGGACCGTGCAGGGATCTCGTCCGTGCTCGCGATGCTCCCACCAGCATCCTTGTGCGGAACGCACGGGGTCCCTCGGACCGCGGAGCGGGCGCACGTCGGGGAGGGCGTGTGCAAGGAGCGTTCGACATGAACACTCACGTCCGGAGCACGATCCCCACACGCCGGCAGCGGCCTGGTCGCGACGCGATCGCGCGCCTCACCGTCGCCCTCCTGGTCGCCGCCACCATCGCGGCACCGATCTCGGGTTCGCCGGTCGCCGCACAGGACGCCCCGGGGGCCTCGCTCACGGTCGTCCCGGATCTGGGGCCGAGCGGTGCAGCCATCGAGATCGCCGGTCGGGGCTTCGTGGACGCCTGCGCGGTCACGCTGTCCGTCGGACCGCCCGGAACCGCTGGTGAGCCCCTCGCAGACGTCGCGGTCCGCCCCGACGGGACCTTCGCGGCCAGCAGCCTGGTCCCGACCACTGCGGCGCTCGGGCCGGCCGAGGTCCGAGCGGACGCGCGGACCAGCACCGACGGTGACTGCGACGCTCCGACGGAGGTGTTCGGCACGGCCAGCTTCGAGGTGCTCGAGGAACACCCGGAGCTCGCACCCCGGTTCGTGCCCGACAAGCCTACCGAGACCTTGTTCGGCCCGTACGTGTTCCACGACCGCGCCCACCTGAAGTTCCACGAGGGCACGCGGATCCGGCTCGGACCGGATGGGTTCGAGGGCGACGCCGCGGTCCTCACCCCACTGCAGCTGGCCCTGGAGGACCTCCCCGCGCTCGAGGTGGAGCGCCTGTTCCACACCCGCAGCGAGGAGGAGTTGGCCGCGGAGAAGGTCGCGCTCGAACGCCGGTCCGGTCGGGAGCAGGCGGACAAGAACCTGTACTACCTGCTGCGCTTCCCCGAGGAGATCGGCGAGGACGGCCAGCTGCTCGGTGAGCGCGTGGTCGACGCCCTGAACGCGCTCGAGTTCGTCGAGCTCGCCTCCCCCGAGCTCCTGCCCGGGGATGAGGACCCGGGTGCGCACTCCCCGGATCTGACCGGGCTGCAGGGCTACCGGCGGGCAGCGCCCGGGGGCATCCACGCCGATGCGGCCAACGCCGTGGCCGGTGGCCGGGGGGAGCACGTCCAGATCATCGACATCGAGCGCTTCTTCTTCGACCACGAGGACCTGCCGGACATCACGGTCTACCCCCACGGCGATCCGGACGACTACACGGATCCCTTCAACCACGGCACCGCCGTACTCGGGCAGTTGTTCGGCCTCGACAACGACTTCGGCGTCCTTGGCATCACCGACCAGGCGCACCCGGCGTTCGTCAGCGAGGGCGGCAACCGCCCCAACGCCATCGACATCGCCACCGCCAACTCCGAGGCCGGCGACGTGATCCTGCTCGAGATCCAGCGCGGTGGGCCCAACGGCGGCTGCTCGAGCGCTTCCACCCCCGTCCAGTTCGGCTGCTCCCCCGAGGAGATCCTCCAGGCCAGCTACGACGCGATCGTCGCGGCGGTCTCGGCCGGCATCATCGTGGTGGCCGCGGCCGGCAACGGCCGACAGGACCTCGACGCCCCCGAGTTCGAGCCGACGATCGGGTCGCGGCCCGACTCCGGCGCCATCATCGTCGGTGCCGGCGGCCCCGACCCCGAGGCCGGGTTCTGGGACGAGTGCGACCCCTTCGTACCACCGCGCGCACGGGTCGTCCGCGAACCGAACGGCTGGGGCTCCAACTTCGGGAGCCGGGTGAACCTGCAGGGCTGGGGACGTTGCGTGGCCACGACGGGCTACGGCGGGGCGCTCGGCGGCGCGTCCGAGACTTCCGACTCCTACACCGGTGGCTTCAGCGGCACCTCGAGCGCGAGCCCCATCGTCGCCGGCGCAGCGGGGATCCTCTCCAGCGTCGCTCAGGAGCAGGGGAATCCGTTGGGCATGAGCTCGACGCTCGCCCGGTCGATCCTGGTCGCGACGGGTACGCCGCAGAACCTCGGTCCCGGGGCGCCGGCGGGCAACATCGGTCCCCTGCCCAACCTCGCCGCGGCCCTCGGCCTCCAGGCCGACCTGGTGGTGACCACGTCCGCTGATCCGTCACCGGTCGTGGCCGGCACGAGCACCACCTACACGGTCACCGTTGCCAACGAGGGGCCGCACCTCGCCACCGACGTGCTCCTCAAGGAGACCCTGCCAACGCTCGGCACCCTGGTCAGCGCTGACGAGCGGTGCAGCCAGGACGCACCCCCCGGTGTCGACCTCGTCTGCGACCTCGGTCACCTCGCCGTCGGAACCTCGACCGAGGTGGAGGTCGAGATCGCGATCGCGCACAACCAGGTCTTCGTGCAGGGCGGCCCCTTCACGATCACCAACACCGCGAGCGCAACGGGCACCGTCGACGACCCCGATCCGGATCGGGCGACGGCGACGCTCGACACCACCGTGATCGCGGAAGGCGATCTCGAGGTCATCGACGTGGAGGTCAGCGGCGTGCCGGACGCCGCCCTGATCGGCGAGGACGTCGACGTGACCGTCACCTCGACGCTGGTCAACAACGGACCCTCGTGGCCGATGCACGCGGAGCTGGAGACCACCGCGACGCCGTCGGCGGGCGCGAGCGTCGACCCGAGCGATGACACGCTCGCCGTGAACGCCCTCTCGCCCGTCCCGCCGCGCGTCGTCGACCAGGCGTTCACGGTCCGCTGCGAGGAACCCGGCAGCCAGCAGGTGACCTTCGAGGTCACGATCACCCCCGCCAACGCCGCCGACGGCGACCCGGACCCCACCAACGACACCGGGCAGGCCGTCGCTTCGCTCGATTGTGTGGTGCCGATCGCGATCAACGTCCGACCGGCGAACACCTTCAACCGCATCCACGTCGGCAGCCAGCAGGTCGTGCCGGTCGCCGCCTTGACCACGGACGCTGGCGAGTACGGGCTACCCGTGGCCTTCGACGCCGCGACGATCCTCGTCGACACGGTCCGCTTCGGTGCCAGCGAGCTGGTGTGGACCGGCACGGGCGGCGCGCCCTCCCACAACGGCATCACCCACCTGCGCGACTCCTTCGAACGCGATGACCACACCAAGGACGGCGACCTCGACCTGGTCGGGGGCTTCCGTACCGCGGACACCGGGCTCGTGAGCGGTGACAGCCAGGCCTGCATGGGCGGCCTCTTCGCCGACGGTGGCCAGCAGTTCGCCTTCCTCGGCTGCGACGACATCCAGACCATCCCCTGAGCCGCGTTCCGCATGGCACCGGCACCCCGACCGACCGTCGACGGCCCCGGTGGCCGCTCGGGCGCTACCTCGTCAGGAGCGCCCCGCGCAGCACCGGGGCGATCGTGGTGGGCTGCAGCAGACGGCTCGGTGGGTCGACCATGCCGAGGACGCGGACCAGTCGCTCGGTGAGGCGTGGGTCATCGACCGCGGCGGCCTGCAGCCACGTGAGGTAGCGGTTGCGCATCCGTACCGACAGCGGGCGTCGCCCGTGGACCGCCTCCACCGCGAGGTCCGAGCCGATGGCCAGCTGCCAGGCGACGTCGATGACCGCGGCGATGTCGCCGAACCACGTGCGCGCCGAGGGGAGGTCACCAGCGCGCAGGCGCTCCTGGAGGATCCTCGCCTGGCTCGCCGCGACGGTCATCCCCTGGCCGTAGATCGGGTTGAAGGAGCACACCGCGTCGCCGGCTGCCAGGAAGCCGGCGGGCAGATCCTGCAGCCGTTCGTAGCGGTGCCGCCGGTTCGCCGGGAACCGGTACGGGGCCGGGTCGTCCATCGCCCGGCCCGCACCGATCGCCTCTTGCACGTCCCGGATCGGCAGGTCCGCAGCGAAGCGCATGAAGTCATCGCCATCCGTAGGCGCCTGCGCACCCGCCATCGCGAACAGCGTGACGATCCAGCTGCCGTCCTCCACGTGGGTCATCGCCGCGCCCCGGGGTACGTCCGGGGTCGGGCCGACCAGCACGTGGTGGTCGCCGTCCATGACCGCGTCGGGGAGCTGGTAGCGGCGGGTGACGTAGCGCACCTGGACGTCGAGCTCGTCGACCTCGACGGTCCCCAGCCCGAGCTCAGCCAACCATCCCGGTACCGGCGATCGACGCCCGGAGCAGTCCACGACCACCTCGGCACGCAGGACGTCGTCGCCCTCCCCGTCCGGGGAGGCGAGCTCCACACCCTCGATGTGACCACCGTCACGCGCGACGGCCAGTCCCCGGATGTGGACACCGTCGCGGACGGTGATGGACGGTTGCTCGCGCACCCGTCGCCGGACGTGCGACTCGAGGAAGGGACGGCTGCAGAACACCGCCCGGTGGCCCGTGCGCGCGGGTGCGAGCCGGTACCCGTTGAGGCAGATCCGTAGGCGATCCGTATCGCCCGTCCTGGCCCCCTGGGCACACAGCTGGTCCACAAGGCCGGGGAACAGCGCCTCCAGCGCGTCGAGCCCCGCTGGTAGCAGCAGGTGGAGATGTCGGTCCTGCGGGACGCCACGGCGAGGGCTCGTCTCGGTGGGCAGCCGGTCGCGGTCGACGACGGTGACCCGCTCGAAACCGGCGGTCAGCGCCTGTGCGATCGCGAGACCGGCCATGCCCGCGCCGATGACGAGCGCATGGCCGGTCCCGTTCGGGACGGGCGACGCACGGTGGTCGGTCGCCATGGTCCGTCCTTCGCCGGTCACGCGGTGCGCCCCAACGCTCAGCGCTCGATGCCGCACCGCTGGTCGAGCTCGGCGCCCTCGCGCTCCTCGTCGACCGGCAGGGTGAGGGGCCCCTCGTCCGGCACGTCGAGGAAGGTGGCGATGACCACGGTCTCCTCGGTCTCGCTGGGGTTGTAGGCCATGTGGATGCTGTCGCCGGGATCGACGAACGCCTCGCCCACCTCGTAGGGACGCTCGACGCAGTCATCGGCGTAGACGTAGACGAAGGCGCCCTGGTCATCACCCTCGACGACCGTCGCCAGCACCGGCCCCGGGTGGGTGTGCCATGGGAACGCTGCGCCGGGCTGGATCGTGATCTCGAGCACAGCGATCCTCGAGGCGTCCCGGAGGTTGATCACGTCCGTCGATCGCCCAGCGGGCCTGTCCCTGACCTGCACGGCGACGTCGTCGGTGAATGTGTGGCGCTCCGTGAGGAACTCGGCCTCGATCGGATCCGGGTGCTCGTCGGCTCCCGACGGTGCGCTTCCCAGCGCGAGCATCGCGGTCGCTGCCAGCGCCAGCAGTGCGGCACCGGCAACCGTCCAGGTCCTTGAGGTCGAGGTTGTCCTCGCCGTGGTGTGCGACGTGGTGGTCATGGCTTCCTCCATGGGATGCGGTGGACACTCGTCCAGGTGTGGGTCAGCAGCCCGAACGTGCGCTGTGCTCCTCCTTTCGACCCCAGGTCAGTGCGTGCACGGGCGCCAGCTCAGCCGAGCCGAGGTCGGTGAAGCCGTGGCGCACGAGCAGGTCGTCGTAGACGTGGCGGGGCAGCAACTGGTCATCGATCTGCGCCTCGAAGAACTGGATGGCCGACATGATCCGCCCGGGCACGCTCGCCAGCCCCTCATCGCTGTCGGGGAAGGGGAAGTCGGAGATCACGAACCACCCTCCCGGGCGCAGGGCCCGACGGATGCGCGCCGTGACCTCGTCGATGTCCCGGCACTCGTGCATCGAGATGTTGTTGATGACCAGGTCGAACTCCTCGTCATGGTCGAGCGCCTCCAGGGGTGTGTGGACGAGGTCGACGCGGTGGTCGATGCCGGCCTCCGCCACGGCCTTGGCCGCCCGGTCGAGGGAGGTCCGGTCGCCGTCGGCCCCGGTCAGGGTGAGGTCCGGGTACAGCTCGCCGAGCCGGACCAGCCCCGCACCCGCTCCGCAGGCCGTGTCGAGCACCCGCGCCGGCCCCTGCAGCAGCTCCTCGACACCGGGCACGTGCTGCAGCCCACCGGGGATCAGCCGGACGTAGAAGGGCAGTCCGGTCGCCGCCACCCCGCCGATGAAGTCGGGACTGCACTGGTCCCACCAGGTGCGCTCCCCGGTCGCCAACCGCTGCCCGAACCGGTCGAAGATCTCCGGGTGCTCGAGGATGCGGACCATCGCACCGACGTGGGCGGGGTGCTCCCCGTCGAGGAGCAACGCGTCGAGATGCGCCGCCAACCGCAGGCGCTGGCCATCACGCACCACCAACCCGGCACCGATGGCCGCCCGGCACCAGACCGCGGCGTAGAAGGGGTCGATGTCGGCCTCGATGCCGAGCTCATCGGGGGTCAGGCCGCCATCGGCCTCGGCGAGCGCCTCGATCAGGCCGGTCTCGAGACCCAGCTGGGTCGTGCGGGTGCCGACGTAGCCGGCGACCTGTTGGAGCAGCATCCCGGCCTGCTGGCCGACATCCGGAGCGGCGTGGTCGGTGGTGGTCTCCACTGCTGTCGACATGGCGGTCCTCCGATGTTCCACTGGGTGTGGGCGTGGGTGATGGCTGCCCGTCCACCATCGGACGCGCCGGTCGATGCTCGGTAAACGCCCGGTCGACGCCCGTACACGCGATGGTTGGGAGCCCATGGGATGAGGGGTGATGCGACCGCCCTCGACATCGGCGTGCTCGGCGAGCTGACCGTCACGCGGGGTGGTCACGCGGTCGAGATCACCGGTCCCGGCCGGCGGGCCCTGCTCGCTCGGCTGGTCGCCGACGCCGGCCGCATCGTGTCCGTCGAGCGGATCGTGGAGGGTCTGTGGGGTGGGACACCGCCGGCCTCGGCGGTCAAGATCGTCCAGACGCACGTCTCGCAGCTCCGCCGGCTGCTCGAGCCGGACCACGATGGCGACTGGCAGGTGGTGGTCACCCACCCCTCGGGCTACCGGTTCGCGCCAGGCCCCGACGCGGTGGATGCCGCCCGGTTCGAGGCCGCGGTCAGGGCCGCCGCCGAGCTGCCCGTCGTGGACTCGGTGGAGCCGTTGCGCGATGCGCTGTCGCTGTGGCGGGGCCCGCCCTACGCCGGCATCGACCGGCCCTTCGTCACGACCGAGGTCGCCCGGCTCGAACGGCTGCGGCTGTCAGCGGTGACCCGCTGCCTCACGGGCGAGCTGGCCCGCGGCCGGCACCGCGAGGTCGAGCCCGAGCTGCGGGTGTTGGCCGCCGAGCACCCCCTCGACGAAGCGGTGGCTGAACTGCTCATGCTCGCGCTCTACCGCGGCGGCCAGCCGGCCGCGGCGCTGGCCGTGCACCGCGACCTGCGCGAGCACCTCGCCGAGGAACTCGGCACGGACCCCGGCCCCGCCATCGCCCGGGTGCACGAGCAGGTGCTGCGGCAGGACCCTGCCCTCGAACTCCCCGCAGCCGACCACGCCACACCGACCAGCACCGGCGTCGAGGTGGCAGCGCCGTCGCGCTCACGGCAGCCCGGCGGCAACCTGCCGGCACCGCGATCGAGCTTCATCGGCCGACGCAGCGCGACCCTCGAGGTCGCCGCGATGGCCCGCGACCACCGCCTGACGACGCTGCTGGGCGCAGGTGGTGCCGGCAAGACCCGCCTGGCGCTGCGGGCCGCGGCGGAGGTCGCCGCCGACTTCAACGGCACCTGGCTCGCGGCCCTCGGGACCCTGGACGACGACGGCCACCTCGCAGGTCACTGCCTCAGCGAGCTCGGACTCGTCGACCAGATGGACCGGCACCCGGTGGAGACCCTGCGCCGCTGGATCGGTGACCGACATCTCCTCCTGGTCCTCGACAACTGCGAGCACCTCGTCGACGCCGTCGCCGTGCTCGTCGACGAGTTGCTGACGACCTGCCCACAGCTGCACGTGCTGGTGACGAGCCGTCAGCCCCTGCGCTGCCCCGGGGAACGGCAGTGGCGCGTGCCTGCGCTCAGCGTGCCGGCCACCGCCGCGGTCGAGGACGTCGCGGGGAGCGAGTCGGGGCGCCTCTTCGTTGCACGTGCCACCGATGCCCGACCGGGCTTCCGCCTCGATGCAGCCACCGCTGCGCCGGTGCACCGCATCTGTCGACGGCTCGACGGGATCCCGCTGGCGATCGAGCTCGCCGCGGTACGCATGGCCACGATGTCGGCGGCCGACCTCGCAGACGGCCTCGACGACCGGTTCCAGCTGCTGACCTCCGGCAGCCGGACCGCGCTCCCCCGTCACCGCACCCTGCTCGCCACGACGGACTGGAGCTACGACCTGCTCAGCACCGCGCAGCAGCGACTGCTCTGCCGGCTCTCGACCTTCGTGGCCGCGTTCGACGCCGACGCCGCCGGAGCGGTCTGCGGCTGGCCACCGCTCGGGCAGCGGACGGTGCCGGGCCTGCTCGCCGACCTGGTCGACCACTGCCTCGTCGAAGCCCACGAGGTCGAGGGCCACACCCGCTTCCGTTTGCTGGAGACGGTGCGCGAGTACGGACGTGAGCGACTCGGCGACGACGCCGAGGCGACAGCGCAGCGCTACGGCCAGTGGGTGACCCGTCTGGTCGAGACCGTCGGCGCCAACGCGCAGCTCGACACCCCGACCTGGTACGGCCGCCTCGACGCGGAGTTCCTGCACCTGCAGGGCGCCTTCGCTGCCGCCATGCGGCGTCGGGATGCAGCGACCGCGCTGCGGATCGCCTCGGGTTCGGGCTGGGCGCTGATCATCATCGGACGCTTCCACCGCCTCCGGGAGTGGCTGCGCGCAGCGGTCGCGCTGGCTCGTGAGACCGAGGTCGACGACCGGGTCATGGCGCAGGGGCTCATGATGGGTGCGGCCGTGGCCGGGATCGACCATCGGTTCGAGGGCACGCTCGAACTGCTCTCCGAGGCGCACCAGCGGTTCCAGATCGTCGGGCACCTCGAGGGCGTGCTCTGGACGTGCTACTGGCGTGCCGCGACCCTCGGAGAGCGGGGCGAACTCGAGGCCTCGCTGCCGGAGATCGCACACGCCGCGGACCAGGCGGCCCGCCACGGTCTGGAGATCGTCGAGGCCAACTGCCGCGCCGAGCAGGCCGAGCTGATCATCGCCGCTTCGCTGGCCGGTGGAGATCCCGACCCCGACGCCCTGGCGGCCGCAGAGCACGCGCTGACCCGTGCGCGCCACCTCGTCCAGGCCAACGGGATGCAGGAGCTCTCCGCCCGCGTCGCCTTCACCGAGGTGGTCCTGACCGCCCTGGGTGGCGAGCCAGAGGTCGCCCTCGCCCGGGCAGCCGCGCCTCTGGAGGCCTGGCGGGCGCTCGGGCGCGGCAACCGACTGATCCTCGCACTGGTCGCCGCAGCCAAGATCGCGCTCCTCGCCGGCCAGCACGCCGATGCTCGGCCGCTGGCGGACGAGGCCCTGCGCCTGATCGGGGAGTTCGCCTGGCCCGGCCCGCTCCGCGGCGCGGCCGAGGTCCTGGTCGAGCTGTCGGCGCCGCAGGATCCCGAGGCTGCCGCCACCCTGCTGGGAGCCGCGGACGCCCGGGCCCCGACCCACCGCTGGCGGATGTCCACCGACCTGTCCGACGTCCGCGCCCGGCTCCAGGAAGCCCTCGGACGCGAGGCGTTCGCGACGCACCACGCGAGGGGTCGGTCGTTGGACCTCGACGAGGTCGTCGCACTGGCATCGGCAACGGCAACCGCGACCGGTGGCCGCGTCTGACGGCCTGCCACGGACCGGTACAGCTAGGGTGCCGCCATGGAGCTCGACCGAGGGACGCTCGAGGCCGCGCACTGCTGGGAGCAGGCCGACGTCGTGCCGCGACGGCCGCAGATGACAGCCTTCCGCCGGGCGCTGCGCTACCAC
>SKTN01000253.1 GCA_007117945.1 Nitriliruptoraceae bacterium
GCAGCGTCAACGGCTCGATCTCCACGATGTCGGCCTGGTGCAGGAAGGGCTGGTCGTGGTTGGCGAAGATGCCGCGCATCGCCGAGGGTGCGGATCCGGCGAACAGGAGGCCGATGTCCTTGTAGTGGTGCTGCAGCGCCGCGCGCAGGACCGCCGTGCCCCCCGCGACGGTGGCGATCTGCTGGAACTCGTCGAAGACCACCAGGGTCGGGCGCCGAAGGGCCGTGGAGACCAGGGTGTCGACGAGGTTGGCGAAGACGTCAGCCGGGTCAGGGCGGTCGGACGCCCGGGTGGTGCGGATCTCCGCGCGGAGCGCCACCAGGTTGACGCCGATGCTGGACGCGACCTGCGTCGCATCCTGCGACACGTCCGCGCCGGCGTCGAGCAGCGCGGCGAGCAGCGCACGGGCAGCGTCCAACGACGACTGGACGGGCATCAGGTCCACGGTGATGGTCGTGACCTCGGTCAGATCCGCCGCCAGCCGACCCAGCACCGAGGTCTTCCCGAACCGGCGCGGACCGAGCAGCGCCGTCGGGCTGCGTGCGGTCATCCGGTGGGTGAGCTCCGCGAGCAGCTCGCTGCGGCCGAGCACCCGCTCAGGGGGCAGTGGCCCGGTGTAGTCGAAGGGTGACAGCTCCACGCAACCCCTCCTGGGTACGTATCGAACGTACCTCTTCGGTACGCCTTTCGCGTACCGAGTCTTTGCGGGTCGTGTCTGCGCGGCAGGACCGGCAGCGTCCGGCTCAGCGCGCCAACCCGAGCCCGTGGCGCTGCTGCGGCGGCTGTCGTGGGGCCGCCCGCAGCTCCCCGGCCGGTCCCACGGGTGCCTGCCGACCCTCGGGGCCGCCGTCGAGCAGGTCGCGGTGCAACCGCAGTGTGCCGTGGACCCCGTGGAGGATCAGCGGCTCGACGGTCGCGATCTGGGTGGCGTGCTCCACGGTGAAGCGCCCCGCCGCCCCGATCACGTGGAGCTGCGTCCCGTCGCGCACCAGGCTGATGCCGCCGCGGTGGACCACCTCCCGCGTCGGCGCCGTGGGCAGGTCGAGGGGTGTCGCGGTGGTCGACACCGGGTCCACCAGCCAGGCATCCCGCGGGTCGGGCCCGGCCAGCACGATGCCGTCGGAACGCCGCATCACCTCGACGGGGTCGGGGCGGCGGTCGGGGGGCAGGGGTGCGCTCGCTGCCGCGGTGATGGTCGGCAGCGCCGTGGAACCGCCCGCACGCCGTCCGGTGCGCAGGGTCAGGGCGGTGCGCTGGGACTCCCCGCCCTCGGGCAGCTCGGCCACCACGATCCGCCGCCCGGCAGCGGCAACGACCGCGCGGGCCGGCTCGCTGACCGCGACGGCACCCAGCGCCGTGCCGTCACGGTCGTAGAGCTCGATGCGGTCGGGCATCGTGATGGCGAGCACGCCGTCACGGACACCGGCAGCGACCGCGCCGGGCCGGGTGCGCGCCAGGAGTTCGGTGCCGTCGCGTGCGCTGAGCACCACCACCTCTCCGGTGTCGGGGTCCAGCAGGGTGGTGCCGTCCACCTGGCGGCCCCCGAGCTCGTGCTGCCAGCGGGTGCGCCCGTCGGTGGCATCGAGGCGGCGGAGGTGGTCGTCAGCGACGGCCAGCAGCGGCGCGGTGGTGGAGGTCGCCGGACGGTCCTCGCGCACGAGCCGTGCCACCTCGGTGTCGAACCGGATGTCCCCGCCGTCGGTGAGCCCCACCACGTGCACACCTGTCTCGCCGGTCGCCCGTAGTCGTCCGGTGGCCACCAGCTGGCCGTCGTGGCGGCGCAGGTCGGTGACACGCGTGGGTGAGAGGTCGACCTCTCCGAGCACCCTGCCCGTGCTCGCGGCGTGGATCCGTACCCGCGTGCCGTAGGCCAGGGCGAGGGTGCGGTCATCGAGGTGGAAGGCGGTCACGACCTGGGCCGGGTCCCACATCCGCATGTCCTCGTGGTTCTTGCGCCACAACCAGCGGCCCGTGGCCTCGTCCACGGCGACCAACTCCTCGAAGCGCACCTGCACCAGCCGGCCGCCGGCGATCAGGATCGGCTGGTGATCGAGCACCGTGGAGCGCCACCGCGCGCAGCCGGAGGTGTCGCAGGTCGGTGCCCGACCGTCCTGGTCCCGGGGCTGGTCCGTGGTGTCGTCCGGGGGCTGCTCCGCGGCCTCTCCCGGTTGGGTGCCGGGACTGGCCTGGCCCCCGGGGACGCCCGGGGTCCCGCCGGCGCTGAGACCGGGAGGGCCACCTCCGGGGGCGGCGGTGCCGGCCTCGGGCAGGTCGACGGCGGCGCCGGCCGGATCCCGCCCGAGGTCAGGGGAGCTCCCCCCGGCGAGCTCGAGGTCGCCGGTGATCAGGACGGCTGCGATGGCGACGACCGCGAGCGCGGGCAGGAGCAGACCCGGCTGTCGCAGGGACCTCGCCAGCCGGGCGCCGGTGCCAGGCGTGCGACCGGGACGGGCCTGCGGGCCGTCCGCCGACACCGGGGGAGGGCCTGCCACCCCCCGTGTCCTTCCAACGGCCGTCCCGGTGGTGCGTGCGGTCATGCCGATGCCCGCCGCCCCTCCCTGCGCCTCGGCGGCGTGTGCGCCGGGGCCGGCGCGCAGCGAGACGCCGCAGCGCGGGCACCACCGGGCGCCGCGCGGCAGGGGACCACCGCCGCAGCTGTGGCAGCTCGAGCGTCCCACCTCGCCTCCCGGTCCCGGTCGCCCGCGTCGCTGGCAGCGCGCGCAGCGCGAGCTCTGCGCGCCATCGCGGCCGCGTCCACGCCCGCTAGCGTTGCTGCACCTCATTCCGGTGCCCACCAGGGTGCCGGTTCGGCGCACGAGGGGGAAGCGTGGCCCAGCGGCTCGCGATCGTCACCGGGGCGTCCTCGGGTATCGGCGCGGCCACCGCGGCCCTGCTCGCCTCCCGCGGGTGGCGTGTGGTGGCCGTGGCGCGCCGCCGCGACCGCCTGGAGGCCCTGGCCGCCCGTGCGGCAGCCGTCGGCGCCGGCGAGGTGGTGGTCGAACCCCTCGATGCGGCCGACCCCGACGCCGTCGCCGCGATGGCCCTGCGCGTCCGGCAGCGCTACGGCACCCCCGGCGCCATCATCAACAGTGCGGGAGCCGGCGTGTGGCGCTGGCCCGAGGACACCCCGCCGGCCCTGATGGAGCAACTCCTCGACGCTCCCTTCCGCAGCGCCTACCACGTCACCTACGGCTTCCTCGACGCGATGCTCGCCGAGGGCAGCGGGGTGATCGTGCACGTGGGCTCGCCGGCGTCGCTGGTGCCCTGGCCCTCCGCCACGGGCTACACCATCTCCCGCTGGGCGCTGCGCGGCTACCACGAGGCCCTGGTCCAGGACCTGCACGGCACGGGGGTGCACAGCTGCCACGTGCTCTTCGGCGAGGTCGACACCGCCTACTTCGAGGTCAACACCGACAGCAGGGAACACATCCCGAGCCTGGGTGCCCTGATCCCCACGATCCCCGCCACCGAGGCCGCCGAGGTGATCGCCCGCACCCTCCACCGGCCCCGGCCGCTGGTGGTCCACACGCGGGTGCAGCAGCTGGAGTACGTGTTGTGGCGGGTCGCACCGGGGCTGGTGTCGTGGTTGGCCCGGGCGACGGGCCGCCGCCGCTGACGGCAGGCGCCTCGACTCGGTCCCGGCCATCTGCCGGCACTACGGTGCCCGGTCATCCAGGGGAAGGATGACCCGTGGCCGACATCGCACCCGGGACGCTGCTGTGGGAGCCACCAGCCGACGCGCGACAGCGCACGCGGATGGGCCACTTCCTCGATGCTGTCGAGCGTGCCACCGGTCGCTCGCTGCCCGACCACGACGCGGCCTGGCGGTGGTCGGTGGAGGACCTCGACGGGTTCTGGCAGGCGGTGGTGGACCACTTCGAGGTCGATCTCCACCGCCCCCCCCAGGAGGTGGTCTCCGGGCGCGAGATGCCCCACGTGCGGTGGTTCCCCGGCACCACCTGCAACTACGCGGAACAGGCGCTGCGCCGCCGCGACGACGCGCCCGCCATCATCGCGCGCTCCCAGACCCGCGCCGAGGTGGTGGTGACCTTCGCGGAGCTCGCCGACCAGGTCGCTCGTGCCGCGGCGGGGTTACGGCGGCTCGGGGTGGGCCGGGGTGACCGGGTGGTTGGCTACCTGCCCAACGTGCCGGAGACCACCGTCGCCTTCCTGGCCTGCGCCTCGATCGGGGCGGTGTGGTCCTCCTGCGCCCCGGAGTTCGGGACGCGGGCGGTGGTCGACCGCGTCCAGCAGATCGAGCCCAAGGTGCTGCTGGTGGTGGACGGCTACCGCTACGGCACCAAGGAGGTGGACCGCAGCGCCGAGGTGGCACAGGTCCGTGCGGCGTTGCCCAGCCTGGAGGCCACGGTCCTGCTGCCCTACCTGCGCGACGAGGCGGACGCGGCGGGCCAGGTCGTGCCCGACGCGGTGCGCTGGGACGACCTGCTGGGCGAGCCGGCGGGTCTGGCCATCGACGCCGTGCCCTTCGACCACCCGCTCTACGTGCTGTACAGCTCGGGCACCACGGGCCTGCCGAAGGCCATCGTTCACGGCCACGGCGGGATCCTGCTCGAGCACCTGAAGATGCTCGGACTCCACCATGACCTCGGCCCCGGTGACCGGTTCTGCTGGTTCACCACCACGGGCTGGATGATGTGGAACTACCTCGTCTCCGGTCTGACGGTGGGGGCGACGGTCGTCCTGGTCGACGGCGATCCCGGCTCTCCCGACCTCATGGCGTTGTGGCGGCTCGCCGAGGCGCTCGAACTGACGATGCTCGGGGTCGGGGCGCCCTTCCTGCTGTCGTGCCGCAAGGCCGGGCTCAGCCCTGGCGCGGAGCTCGATCTCTCCCGGCTGCGGTCGGTGGGTTCCACCGGCGCGCCCCTGCCCGCCGAGGGGTTCGCGTGGGTGTACGAGCACGTGAGCGAGGACCTGTTGCTGTCGTCCGCCTCCGGGGGCACCGACCTGTGCACCGCCTTCGTCGCCGGCTCACCCCTGCTGCCCGTCCACGCGGGGGAGATCCCCGGGCGCTGCCTCGGTGCGAAGGTCGAGGCCTTCGACCCCACCGGTCAGCCCGTGATCGGCCAGCGCGGGGAGCTGGTCCTGACCGCACCCATGCCGTCGATGCCCGTGGGGTTCTGGGGTGACGCCGACGGTTCGCGCTACCGCGCCGCCTACTTCGAGGACTTCCCCGGTGTGTGGCGCCACGGGGACTGGATCGAGATCACCGAGCGCGGCAGCTGCATCATCACCGGCCGCTCCGATGCCACCCTCAACCGAGGTGGCGTGCGCATGGGCACCGCGGAGTTCTACACCGCCGTGGAGGGCCTGGACGAGGTGGCGGACGCGTTGGTGGTCCACCTCGACGACCCCGATGACGACGCGGGACGGCTGGTGCTGTTCGTGCAGCTCGCGCCGGGTGTGGCGCTGGACGAGGACCTGCAGCGGGCCATCGCCCGCACGATCCGAGCCGAGCTGTCGCCCCGCCACGTGCCCGACGAGGTGCACGTGGTGCCCGCGATCCCGAGGACCATCTCCGGCAAGAAGTTGGAGCTGCCCGTCAAGCGGCTCCTCGAGGGCGGGGAGCTGGAGCAGGTGGTCAACCCCGGCGCGGTCGCGGATCCGCGGTCCCTGGACCCCTTCGTCGCGCTCGCCGAGGGGCGCGGGGCGTAACCGGCTGCCGTCGCGCCGCGGGTCCGGTGCGGGAACCGACGCCGTGCGCCTGCCGGGGTCGGGTCGGGGCGCGCACGGATCCCCGGTGGTGGTCGTCCCTGGGCCCGGGTGTGGTCGTTCCCTGGGCGTGAGCCCAGGGAACGACCACACCCTCCGCCCCGGCCCGTGCACAGCCCCGACGGTGGTCAGGACCTGGGCTCTGGCCCAGGGAACGACCACGGTGCGGGCGACGGGACACGCGGGTTGCTCGTCGACGCCGCACCACCGTCGCCGCTGACACCCCGCCGGCAGCCGGCAGC
>SKTN01000008.1 GCA_007117945.1 Nitriliruptoraceae bacterium
GCGCAGGATCGACGGGCGTCCCGCCATCGAGGGCCGTCTGACCGAACCCTTCGGCGATGGCGATCTCCCCGTCGGCGACCAGCATGAAGACGCCACCGGGGACCTCGTGTGCGGCCATCGCGACCGCGACCGCCTCCTGGACGTGCGCCGCGATCCGGTCGAGGTCGACCTCGCCGGCCGTCGTCGGGGAAGCGGCACCGCGGTCGTTGACCGTCTCGGCCGCATCGCCCGCCTCGGCCGCCTCCGCGGCCACGATGGGCGAGGCCATCAGCAGCCACACGGCCAGCATGGCGGCGGGCAGCCGCACCGCCGCCGGATACCGGCGGACGCGACGGCTGGCGGGAGGGGGGAGGTGGTGGGTGGCGGGCTCCATGGCATGTCCTTCACGTCGTCCTGCATCTGACGCGAGGTTGCGCCCACCACCTGTTGCGGACCTGTCGTGGCCCTGTCCCCGGCACGGGCCGCACCGGCAACGAGGCGCGCGGCCCCCAGCAGCTCGCCTGCCCGGCCAGGGCCCCGCACCGCCGAGGTTCCGCCTGCCCTTATCCCGGGTCCCCGGGTCCCCTGGCCCCCGGGGCCCCAGCTCCCCGGGGCCCCAGCTCCCCGGCTGGGTGTGAAGCGATGTGACCTTCTCGGCGTCGTTTGGCTGCGTACATCGCGTCCGGGGTGTGCCCGATCCGTGGGCATCACCCGGGCCGGGCCTCGGCTCCCCGCATCCCCGGGCCTCGGCTCCCCGGATCCCCGGGTCACCGCGTCCCCGGGCCCCCAGATGGGTGTGAAGCGAGGTGACCTGTTCGGTGTCGTTTCGCTGCACACATCGTGTCCGCGGTCAGCCCCGATCCCCGGGGCGTCACCTCCGCCCCTGTCCAGATGGGACGGAGCGATGCGACGTCCTGGGAGCCGTCCCTCCTCGGCTGGCCCTCGGAGCTGCTGGCTAGTGTGCGGTCATGGAGCGCGTCGACGACACCCGGTGCACCACCGTCGTGTCGGAGCCGTCGGCGACCGGGGCGACGGTGCCCGCGGTGTCACCGCAGAGGCCGGCGATCGCCTCGGCAACCGGAGACCGGCGACCGGGTTCGCGCCACCGCCGTACCGGTGGTGGTCGAAGGAGGTGACCGGTGACGTCCGACGACGACCGGCAGCCCTGGTTGGCATCGGCCGGTGAGGCCGCCGAGGTGGCCCGGCTGCTGGACGCCTTCAACGTCGAGTTCGACACCCCGACGCCGGGCGTCGAGGTGCTCGCAGCGCGCCTTCGCGTGCTGCTCGCCGGGGAGGACACGCTCGCGATCCTGGCCGGGGTGCCGGCGGTCGCCGTGGCACTGGTCACCCTGCGTCCCAACGTCTGGTATCCGGGCCCGGTGGCCCTGCTCGACGAGCTGTACGTGGCGCCCGACCTGCGCGGCCACGGGATCGGCTCGAGGCTGATCGGACGGCTGCTCACCGAGGCAGCCGAGCGTTCGGTGTCGTTGGTCGAGATCAACGTCGATGAGGGCGATGTCGACGCGCGACGGTTCTACGAGCGGTATGGGTTCAACGCGATCGACCCCGGATCGAACGAGCGTGCCCTGTGTTACTTCCAGGAGCTGACGCCCTGATGGCGGCCATCGCCACACCGGGCCGACACGCCGCGTTCCTGCGGGGTATCAACGTCGGCGGGCGACGTGTCACCGGCGCGCAGCTGTGTGCCCCGTTCCAGGCGCTGGGGTTCGATCATGTCACGAGCTTCCTGGCCAGCGGGAACGTGACCTTCGCGACCACGGAGACGGTCGGCCTCGAGGCGCGGATCGAGTGGGCGCTGCAGGTCGCGCTCGGGTTCGAGGTGGAGGTGTACGTGCGCACGGCCGCCGAGGTCGCCGACATCGTCGGCTGCCGGCCCTTCCCGCCCGAGGTCGTCGCAGCCACCGATGGCAAGGTGCAGGTCACCTTCCTGCGTGATCGGCCAGGCCCGGCCGGGGTCGAGGCGGCGATGGCGCACGCCACCGAGCAGGACCGCCTCAGCGTCATCGGGAGGGAGTGGTACTGGCTACCCGCGGCCGGCATCTCCACGAGCCCGCTGGACGTCAAGGCGGTCGAGCGGGTGCTGGGTCGCGGAACCACCCGGACGCTGCACACCGTGGCCAGGATCCAGGCCCGGCTGCGGTCCGATCCGGCCGGCTGATAGCACCGGCCTCCGCCGGCAGCGCCGCGGCGTGACGGCCGTGGAACTCCCATCGGGCGAGGGGGGATGCCGCTCGGCAGCTCAGGCACCGCGATCACCGACGGTGCCTCGTTGGTCCGGGCCGTTGCGTGGCCCCGCCTTCGCGTCAGGACAGGTAACGGTCGCGCAGGTTCGGATCGAGCTTGTCGATGGCGAGCCGAACGGCGGGCCGGGGCATGGTGCCGGCGTGGTCGTCGAGGAACCGTCGCACACCCGTCGCATCGCGGGTGCTCGCGTGCTTGAGGAAGATCCCCACGGGCTTGGACACCGTGGGGTCGCGGTCACCGACCAGGGCGGTCGCGACCGCGAACCCGTGAGCGAGGTCGTCCTCGCTGCCGTGACGGATGAAGTGCAGTGGGGCCGTGATCGCGGTGCGGCGCCGCAGTGGGTCGTCGGAGCCGGCCAGGTCCAGCAGAGGGTCAGCTGGACGCCCGATCAGCGCGCCCCCGACCACCCGCGGTGCGGCACGGTCGACCATGTCCCAGGTGGTGATCCGGTCGTGGCGGTCGAGGTAGGTCGCGCACCGTGCCTGACGCTCGTCCTGGTCGAGCCGGCGGCGCGCCTGGAAGTCCAGGATGCACATCGCGGCCATCCGAGGTTCGTAGGCGGGGTGGTCGAGGAGTTGGTGCACCTCGTCCAGCGACAGGTCCATGGCCTGCTTCGCGAGGTCGAACAGATCACGCATCCGCAGCCCGAAGGCCTCCTCGTCGTCCGCCAACCGCTTGCGGACCTTCGTGAGCTCGTCGACCGACCGTGCGGCCCACAACGCGTCGACGAGCTGCGCTGCCGTTGCTGGCGGGGCCATCGTCATCTCCCGTCTTGACCGCCGGGTCCGGCCCAGCCTGCCACGGGCGACGTCGCGACGCCGGCGTCCGCGTCGCAGCGGATCGTCGCGGGCACGGGAGGTCGGGTCGGGGCTGGTGGCCTCCCGTACGTCGCAGCAGCGAAGGGAGGTCGTCGGTGATCGAGGGACTGCACCGGGCCCTGGTCCGGCTGGAGGAGCAGTTGACCGACGAGGTCGACGTCGACGAGCTCGCCCGTACCGCAGTGACCGCGACCTACCACCTGCGGCAGCGCAGCGTCGACGAGGACGCGTTCACCATCGCGGGCCGCAAGCACACGGTCCCGCTGATCTACGAGGGCGTCGCCCCGTACATCACCGACCTCATCGGCTCGCTGCCCGACACCGACCGCTGACCGGACCGGGTCGTCAGGAGCGGCGCCGGGTCCCCGCAGCCCCGGGTGGCTCCTCGGAGGGACCCGGCGGCTGCCGGTGATGACGGTCGGCCAGGGTGTGCAGGGTCGCTGCCGCGGTGGCGGCATCGTCAACGGTGATCAGCAGTTCGGTGTCGTCGCCGCGCACGACGCGCAGGGCTGGACCGGCGCGGCTGACGATCCCGGTGCGACCGTGCATGTCGACCCGTAGCCCCCAGCCGCCGAACTCCCAGAGCGGATCGAGGTGCTCGACGACGTCGGCGCTGGCCACCTCGGCGATGGGCACGTGCGCGAACCGGACACCCAGGCCACGGACGTGCAGTCCGTCCCGGTCGATGTCGACGTGTACACGGGCGCACACGGTCGCGGGTGCCAGCGTCGCGACCGCGAGCAGCAGCCAGGCCCCCTCCCCGAAGGGGCCCACCACGACTCCGGGGATGACCAGCAGCAGGCCGGTCGCAACGAGCACCACGATGACCGCGCGGCTGGTCAAGGGCGCCGAACGCCAGGTGGGGTCACCGTCAGCCGGGAGTCTGGGCAGCCCAGCGGGTGGGGGTGCCGTGGCGGGGATCGCATGTGGGTGCTCACGAGCCAGCGCTGCCACCGGCACCCCCAGCAGCATGCCCGCAAGCAGCGCGAGCGTCGTACTGGAGTTGATCGACCCTGAGGCCATCGCATCGGTCGCATCGACCAGGCGCAGGAGTGCCCCGACCTGCATCCCGCCGAGCCACACCGCGACCCAGGTCACCGTCCACGCCATCGCGCGGCGTGCCACCACCGGCAGACGCAGCAGCGTGCACGCCGCGGCAGCCCCTCCGGCCAGTACCAGGGTGGTCGACGACAGGAAGGCCACCGAGGTCCAACAGGGGCCACATCGCTGTCGGACGTCCGTCCGCGCCGTAGTGGCGTGGGACCTCCGACGGCAACCGGTCACCCAGCAGTGCCGCGACCAGGACCGGTCCGAGCGCCGCACCCACCACCACGACGCCGAGGGCCCAGCCGAGACGCCCATCGGGTCGATGATCGACCGCACCCTCGATCGCACGACCTCCAGAGCGGGGATGTCAGCACGCGCGCGAACGCTAGCCGCCGGCCACCAGCCTCGGCCCGACGTGGCGGGTCGAAGCCTTCCCACACACACATATAAGTAGCTACTGATATAGTGGGTGCGCCCCAGCGGGGAGCAGGAGGGACGCGTGATGGATCTCGACCCCGTGATGACCGCCGGTCTCGTGACGCGGGAGGTCCGTACCGGCGAGCGCGACGGTGCGCCCACGCGGATCGTGGTGGCACGTCGCACCTACGAGACGGATCAAGGCGACCTGTGGCAGGCGATCACCGCTCCCGAGCGGATCCCCCGCTGGTTCCTGCCCATCACGGGGGAGCTGCGTCTCGGTGGTCGGTACCAGCTCGAAGGCAACGCAGGGGGCGTGATCGAAGCGTGCGATGAGCCGGACCATCTCGCAGTGACGTGGGAGTTCGCCCAGCAGGTGTCGTGGCTGCGCGTGACCCTGTCACCGGCCGCCGGCGGCACCACGCTGGAGCTCGCCCACGAGGCGCCGGTCGACCCGGACTTCTGGGCGCAGTACGGGCCGGGCGCGGCCGGGGTCGGATGGGACCTCGGGCTGCTCGGGCTCGGTCTCTACCTCGACTCCGGTGATGCGGTCGACCCGGCGCAGGCCGAGCGCTGGACGGTCTCGCCGTCAGGCATCGAGTTCGTGCGCCACGCCGCCCACGGCTGGGCGGCGGCTGCGGAAGCCGACGGTGATGCACCCACGGCAGCAGGCGAGGCTGCCGAGCGCACGGTCGCCTTCTACACGACCCTGACCGAGGGATGAGCGCGTCGCCCCTGGGGGCGCTCGGCGACGCCACGAGGCGCCGCATCCTGGAGTTCCTCGCCGACGGAGAACAGCCCGTCGGCGCCCTGGTCGCTGCGCTGGCGGAGGAGCGTGCGATCTCCCAGCCGGCGGTGTCGCAGCACCTGCGGGTGCTGCGCGATGCGGGCCTCGTGTGCGTTCGCTCGGACGGCAGCATGCGCCTGTACTCGCTGGACCCGCCGGCCATCGAGGCGGCAGCGTCGTGGCTCACGGGGCTCCTGGACCGTGCGCCGTTCTCCCAGCCCCTCGACGCGCTCGCCACCGAGGTGGCTCGTGGGGCCCGGGGCCGCCGATCGAGCGTCGGCACCACCCACGCCGACACCGCGTAGGCACCTTCGCTGGCCGCCTCGGGGTCGCGGATCCCAGCCGCTGCCGGGTGCCCGACGGGGAGCCACCGCTCGGTTGCTGCCGGGACGGGGCCGGCGTGAGATGATCGAGCTCACGGGCCGGATGCTGGGCTGCACCACGCCATCGCCGGCCAGCCGTCCGTGGCACAGGGGCGGCAGCGCTCGTTCGTCCCGCCGCTGCCGACCACGAGCACGTCCACGTCCCGGTCCCACTGCGCCATCGTCCGACCTCCCGATCGACCGAACCGGACAGCACTGTCCGGTTCTGCGTAGACTGCAGCATGTCCACCAC
>SKTN01000227.1 GCA_007117945.1 Nitriliruptoraceae bacterium
AGGGGAGCTCGGGTCATGACCCCGCAGTCTGGCATGGCGGGGGAGCGGGTGCCGTGCGGGGCTGCCGCGCACACGTGCGACGGAGCGTTGCCGCCGCGGGCACCGCTCTACCCTGGACCGATGGCGACCCTTCGCAGGCACGGCCACGACACATCGGTGACGGCGCCGGGCGCCCCCGAGCCGTCGGCGGCAGCGCTGGCCGACCTGGTGCCACCGGATGTCGACCTCCATGCAGGCACCGGCCTCCGGCACCCGGAGGCACGCCGGGTCTGGTTCGGGGTGGTGTGGGGGCGGCTCGGGCGGGGGGATCTCGCGGCCGCGCACCTCGACAGGGTCACCGAGCCGACGCTCCAGCCCTGGCTCGTTGCCGAGCGCGGCCGCCTGCGACGGGAGCTCGGGGACCACGCCGGCGCGCAACGGCTGGAGGAGCCGGCCCTCCAACTCGCTGAGGACGACGTCGATCGGGCGATGCTCCTGCTCTCGCTGGCAGCCGACGCCGTCGGGCTCGGTGACGCTGAACTGGCGCGCAACCGGCTCACCGACGCCCGGCGCCTACTGGAGGAGCGGGCAGCGCCCGGGCCGCGGGCCGACCGCCAGCGGCTGCGTGCCACCTGGGTCGAGGTGGAGGTCGCGTGGATGATGGGGCGGGTGCCGGACGCCTCGGTGTCGTCGCGGCTGCCCAGGCTGGACGGGGCCGGGGCGGTGCAGGTGCCGGACATCTACCGTGCCGGCTCGCGTTTCCACCTCGCCAAGGGGCTGCTCTTCGCGGGCGTGGTGCACGGGGACGTCCGGTTGCTGGCCGGAGCGCTCGAGCACGCGCCGCCGGCGCTGTGGTGGGCAGTGCAGTTGGCCCGCGGCGCTGCCGGTGTGGCCGGCGCCGAGGAGGCCGGGCGCCGGGCACGGGCGGCGGTCGTGCCGCTGCCGTGCTGAGGCGGCGAGCCGGCCGCGAGCGGCGTGGTCCGGGCGGACGGTGGGGCTTGCGTGGGTCAGGGGAGCCTCGCCGGTAGAGTCGGCCACCGATGGCAACCTCCTCCAAGACCCAGAACTCGCGGCCCTCCCACCCACCGCTGTGGCTGGTCGAGGGTCTCGACATCATCCAGCGCAAGCGCTGGGTGATCGCAGCCGTGGCCCTCGGGGTGGTCGCTCTGGGTGCCCTGGCCTCCGTGGTCCTCCCCGACACGATCCCCCCGACGGCCGGCGTCGGCGCGGCCGTGGGGGTGGCGGCGCTGCTGCTGGGTCTGGCCTCGGCCGTGGCGAGCGATGCGACCGAGCTGATCGTGCGCGGGCCCCGGCACGTCGCTGCGGCGGGTGGTGAACTGGTCGCCGTGCTGCCGCGTGACCCGAGCGTGGCTGCCGCCGGCCCCCTCGCCGGCGCCATCGAGGAGGTGCGGGAGCCGGGAGCGCCGCTGCTCCTGGCCTTCGCCACGGCCGGCCGGGATGCACGCCGCACGGTGGCGTGGACCGATGCCATCGCCCGGGCGCTGGTCAACCGTGAGCTGGGCGTGCTCCGCGTGGATCTGGCGTCGGGCCGCTCGGACGAGCCCGGTCTGCTCGAGGTCGTGCGTGACGGCATGCGTCTGGCCGACGTGGTGGAGTTCGAGCCGGGCGTGAAGCTGGCACGGTTGCGTGCCGGCACCGACCACCAGGAGGCGCTCGGCAGCCTGACGGAGCTCCCCGCCCGCCTGCCGCGGGATCTGGACATCCTGCTGGTCTCCCTGCCGACCGCCGCGAGCCGCTCCGTGGTCGCTGCCGCTGCCGCCCTGGACCACGTGCTGGTGCTGGCTGAGCGCGACCGGACCTCGAGGGTCGACCTGATTGCGAGCCTCGATGCGTTGGAGACCGCGGGGACGGACGCGCAGGTCGTCCTCCTCGACACGGAGACGGCCCTCCGG
The DNA here is from genome assembly GCA_007117945.1 of Nitriliruptoraceae bacterium. Classification (GTDB taxonomy): domain Bacteria; phylum Actinomycetota; class Nitriliruptoria; order Nitriliruptorales; family Nitriliruptoraceae; genus T1Sed10-7. The sequence continues at coordinate 1,893 of SKTN01000227.1, forward strand.
TTGGCACCTCCCGTCCAGGTCGACCCTTCGGCTGAGCCCGCCACACGGTCCATCGCTTCCACCGTCGGCACCGCGCCGGTCGTGCTGCCCGGGTCGGACGGGGAACCCCTCGAGGTCAGTGACGAGCCCCTCGAGGTTGACGTCGAGGGCGATGCAGAGGAGATCGTCGCTGAGGACAGGGACGAGGGGTACGTCGCTGGTGACCCTGCCGAGGGTGGTCCCGCTGCAGAGGGTGACGAGCGCGGCGTCGGGGACGACGACGAGGAGGTCGGCGCGGTCGCCGAGCGGTCAGAGGGTGAGCCGTCACAGGGGGAGCCGTCACAGGCCGAGCGGTCAGAGGGCGGTGACCCGGTCGAGGGCGACACCGAGGTTGAGGTCCAGGGTGACGGGGGTGAGCTTCCGGGCGTACGCGCCGCACCCTTCGCCCTGGGTGGCATCGGCGGTGTCGGTGGCATCGTGGCCGCGCAGGGGGGTGCCCTCGAGGCTGAGCGCACTGCTGACGCGCCGCAGGAGGGCGAGGCACAGGACCGTTCCCAGGAGCCTGAGGTCGAGCCCGATGTTGCGCTCGAGAGCGACCCCGAAGCTGAACCCGTGGTCGAGCCCGAGGTCGAGCGGGAGGTCGAACCGCAGGTCGAGTCCGACCCCGAGTTGGGGGCCGTGCCGGAAGCTGCTCCCGACATCGAGCCTGATGTCGCGCTTGACGGTGACCCGGAGGCCGAGCCCGAGGCGGCGTCCGACCTCGAGCCTGCTGTCACGCTGGAGGTCGACACGCGGGCTGAGCCCGAGGTCGCACCCGAGGTGGCGGACACCGACCCTGCAGCGCACCACGACGCCGTCGAACCCGCCGAACCCCAGGATCCCTCGGACGAGGGTGCAGCCCGGCGTGACGTCGACCTCCTCGAAGCTGCCGCAGCAGCGACCGCGTTGACGATCACGGAGGCCGAGCGCACGCCCCTCGACGAGCGGTTCGATGACCTCCCGGAACCGGCTGAGGATCCTCTCGATCCCGTCGAGGAGCTCCCGCAGCCCAACGAGGAGCCTCTCGTTGAGCCCGCGGTCGACCTCGTGGAGCCTGAGGATGACATCGAGGGCGAGCCCGCGGTGGGTGCTGACGCCGCCCCCGCCGCGGTGGTGCCCGAACCCGATGCTCCGGCTGAGCCCGACACCCCTCCGCCACCCGACGCCCAGGAGGGCCCGGAAGACCCGGTGGAGTTCGACGCCGCCGCACAGCACGACACCGACCGCATCCCCCGGGTCCACGGTCACGGGACGAGACGCATCGATCGCGAGGACCCGGGTGAGGAGGATCTGCTGCGCACCACTGCCCAGCTCGCGATCCTCAGCCAGGACATCGATCTGCGCGACCAGCCGCCCGGCGCTGGCCACGCATCGCAGCCAGCGGCGCCGAGGGTGGATGCAGAGGCCAGGACGGCTGCCATCCGTGCCCGGGACATCGTCCGCGACGCCGCAGCCGAGGTCGAGGCAGCCGGCGACGCCTACGACGACGAACGTCAGTGACCGCTGCGGAGTCCTGCGTGATGCCTCGTCGTACCTTCTCGGCCCGATGGGCGGCGGCCGCCCGCTGTCCCGGAGGTCGAGGCCACGAGCCACCTCACGATCGCAGCCAGCACCGACGTGGGCTCCTCGGCGTGGTGATACTGGCCCTCCTGACGGTCGTGCTCGCCGCCTGTGGCGGCTCGAGCCAGCCGGCCGCCGTCGAGTGGCGCAACGTGGAGATGGAGCTGCCCGACGACTGGTACCTGTTCGAGGAGGAGGCGGACCGGCTCAGTATCTCCAACCAGGACATCGGCATCGGTGACGTCGCTGGCGAGCCGAGCGACTGGCCCGAGGGCGATGTCGTCGCGATGTTCTTCACCTACGAGCCCAGCACCCGTCCCGACGACTGGCGGCAGCTCCTGGACCAGTTGGATGCGGAGATCGAGACCGACACGCAGCTACGGCTCGAGGGCGACGTACCGGCGACCCAGCTGATCTACCGCTACGAGACCGAGGGCGTCCTCACCCGCGAGATGGTGGTGGTGATCCCTTCACGGGCGATCGTGCTGCTCGCGCAGCCCGTCCCGCCGCCGGGAAGCGCCGACCAGACCGAGGTGTTCCTCGCCTACCTCGATGACTTCATGGGTGTGCTGGAATCCGCGACCTTCGGGGCGCCGGTGCTGGACTGAAGCGCGGCGAGGTCGTGGTCTGACCCCGGCCGCCGAGGTCCCAGGCAGGCGAGCGTGCGGCGCGTCACGTCACGCCGTAGCGGTGCTGCTTCAGCGCAGTGACCGTCGATACCACATCGTCCCACCAGTTCCTGCCAGGATGAGTGCGAGCACGATCCCGAGCACGATCGTTGTGCCTGTGGAGCCCTCGGTGTCCGATGAGAGCTGGACGCCGAGCACCTCCGGCTCGCCAGCGTGGGCTACGCCCTCGTCGTTCGACGATCGCGGCGCGGTGGTGCTGTCCGACGCGTCGTCTGCTGCGACGCCCCCCGTCGCGTCCTCATCGCCACCGGTGGCGGTTCCGTCGTCCGCGTCCGCCGGGTCGTTGGCACCGGACCCGTCAACTGCTGCGCTGTCGGTGACGGCGCGGCCGATCGCGTCACCAGCCGTCATCGGCGCGGAACTTCCGCGCCGATCGACGCTGTCGCTGGTGTTGCTGTTGGTGGAGGCGCCCCCCGTGACGTCGCTGGTCGGGCGGGTCTCACCGCTGGGCGTGGACCTGGTCGTCGGCGCCGGCTTCTTCTCGGCTTGCGGCTTCTGGTCGGCACCCTCCTGGCCGCTCTTGGGGGGGTACTTGGCGTCAGGCTCGTCGGGGGGCACTTCGCCGCCCTCGGCCGTACCGCAGAAGCGCAACTCGAGCACGTCGAAGGCAGAGCCGACCGACGGCTCCTCGGTGATCGTGGTGATGGTCCCGTCCCTCACGGTGATCGTCACCGCGGTGACGGTGCTGCCGGGGGCCGACTCCCAGGCGACGGTGCCCCATCCCTCCACGCCCTGTTCGAGGGACTGGGCGGTGATGGAGACGGCTCGCTCGACACCGACCGAGCCGTCGGGACTGTGTGTGACCAGGTGAGGTTCGCACGGCTCCGGCGTTGCCGCTGCCGGCGTCACCCCCATGGCGATGACGCCAGCAGCGGTGACGGTGGCAGCGGCCACCCACCGCGCCAGCCTCGGCGTGGCGGTACGGCGACGGTGGAAGGGGCTCGTGGCCATCACCTGCTCCGGGATCGGGGCCGTCGGCCAGGTCTCTGACGGCATCGGTCCGGGCCGGTCTCGCCACTCGCTCGCTCCGAGCCGGACCGCCAGCGGCTGCTGGCGGGTCGGCGACCGTGTAACGGCCCGGAGGTCCTCGCATCCCGGTTGTTGTCCGCGCAGTGTGCTCGCGATGAGCACGTGATGCAACGAAGTGTGGTCAATCGCGTGCGCCAAGTGAGGTATCCGTCCGCCTATCGCCTGCGGGCGGAGGTCGCGCGGCGACCTCGCTGCGTGATGGCGGCAGCCAGGCGCCGCGCTGGAGTGCTCACGAAGGGTGGCGGATGGGACCTTGGTCCCGCGTCGGTCCTGACACTGCGTGACATCGCCGGGGCCGAAGGCCCCATCGGTGCGCGTTCATCGCACGCAATCTGGTAACGCTCCGCATCCGTTCAGGGGCCTAGGGCCGGAATGGGGCTTCCTTCTGCAACGCAGCGTTGGATACGCACATCCACTATTGCGCAGTTACCCACTGTGGATGCATGCTGACGCCAAGGCACCTCAGGGTGCCCGTGTCGGGACCAGGTACCGGCACTTCGCAGGGGACGTGTGGATCCTTGGGCCGTTGCAGGACGGTCGCCACGCTGGGTTAGGTCACCAGCAGGCCCGAGGGGAGCGAGTGGCGAGACCGACCCCAGGACCGACCAACCGTCGGCCCCCGGGGGCCGGCTCGACACTCGAGGTTCTGGACATGGTTACCAAGACGAGCAGGCGCAAGTCCGTCTCCTTCGTCGCCCTCACCGCGCTGCTGCTGTCGGTCATGGTGCCGATGGGGGC
>SKTN01000343.1 GCA_007117945.1 Nitriliruptoraceae bacterium
GGCACCCAGCCGGATGTGGCCTTCGTGCCGCGCGAGGTGCCCTTGGACGTCTCGATCAGCTTCTGGCTGACGTCCTGGCTGTGGATCGTCGTCGTCGGGCTGGGGCTCGTCCTGCTGCTGCTGCTGTTCCCCGACGGTCGGTTGCCGAGCCGGCGCTGGCGGCCCGTCGTGGCGGTGGCCTTCGTCGCCACCAGCCTGCTCGTCAGCGGGTACACGGTCTGGTCCTGGCCCTGGACGCAGCGGTTGGTGGTGGTCACCGAGCAGCCCAGCGACATCGGGATCGCGCCGGTCCTGCTGACCAGCGGCTGGCTGCTCCTGCTCGGTGCGGTGGGCGCCAGCATCGTCTCTCTGGCGGTCCGCTGGCGGGCGGCCGACGCCGAGCAGCGCACGCAGCTGCGACCGGTGGTCCTGTCGGGTTCGGTGCTCGGGATCGTCGCGGTGGCCTTGTTCCCCGTGCAGCGTCTCTGGGTCCCGGCGGTCCTTGTGGCGCTGGTGGTCTTCTTCACCAGCTACGTGGTGGCGGTGCTCAGGTTCCGGCTCCACGACCTGGACGTGGTGGTCAACCGGGCGGTGGTGGCCTCGGTCCTCGCGGCGATGATCACCGGGCTCTACCTCGGCGTCGTGGTGGGCATCGGCAGCCTGATCGGTCGGCGGGTCGAGACCCCCCTGCTGCCCCTGCTGGCCGTCGGGTTGATCGCGGTGCTCTTCGAGCCGGCCCGTCGACGCGTCCGCCGGGTCGTCGACCGGGTGCTCTACGGCCGGGACGCGGATGCCTACGAGGTGCTGTCCGAGCTCGCCTCCCAGCTACGCGATGCAGGCTCGGTCGAGCAGGTCACGCAGCGGGTGGCGTCGCTCCTGGTCCGCGGCAGCGGGGCCAGCGCCGCGCGGATCCAACTCCTCGGCCCGGACGGACCCGAGGAGCTGGCGCTGGCCGGGGAGGAGGGACATCCGGTGGTCCTCGAGGTTCCCGTGCTCCACGACGGGGAGCTGCTCGGGGAGGTGTCGCTCCATGCCCGCACGGGCGCCGACCTGGCCCCGGATGCTGCGGCCCTGGTCACCGACGTCACGGGGATGCTCGGCGCGGTGCTGCGCAACGCCCTGCTGACGGCTGCGCTCAAGGAGCAGGTGATCGCGCTGCGCCGCTCCCGTCAGCGGCTGGTCGAGGCCCACGACACCGCCCGCCGCGGGCTCGAGCGCGACCTGCACGATGGTGCGCAGGCGCGGCTGGTCGCGCTGCGGATGGGGGTCGCGATGGCCGGTGCGGAGCTCGCGGCCGCGGAGCACGCGGAGCTGGGCAGGCGCCTCCAGGCGAGGTTCGAGCAGCTCGGCGCGGAGGTGGACGAGGCCATCCGCGAGCTCCGGGTGCTGACCCACGGGCTGCGACCGCCGGTCCTGGAGAGCGACGGGGTCGTCCCGGCCCTGCGTGCAGCGACGCGCGGGCTTCCGGTTGCGGTGGAGGTCGCTGGGGACGGCATCGGTCGCCTGCCACCACCGGTGGAGGCGGCCGTCTACTTCACCTGTCTCGAGGCCGTCAAGAACGCCTCCAGCCACGCCTCCGCCCGCCGCGTCGAGGTCACGCTGCAGCGGTCAGGTGAGCAGCTGCGGTTCGCGGTCGAGGACGACGGCGATGGCTTCGACCAGGCTCGTGCCGCCGGCGGCCGGGGGCTGGTCAACCTCGATGACCGCATCGGTGGTCTCGGAGGCACCGTGACCGTGTCCTCGACACCAGGTCGCGGGACCCGGGTCGAGGGGGTGGTGCCGGTTCAGCTGCTCGACTCGGCGAGGTAGAGCAGGACGGCACGCACGCGGCGGTGCACCTCGGTGTCGTCAGCCGGCAGGTCCAGCTTGGTGAGGATGCTCGTGATGTGCTTCTCCACGGCGCGGTCGGAGAGCACGAGCTCCCCGGCGATCGCACGGTTGGAGTCACCCCGGGCGACGAGCGCCAGGACCTCGAGCTCCCGCGCCGTGAGCCGGTCGAGCACCGAGGTGGCCCGCTGCCGGCGCGCCGCGACCAGCACGTCCACGACCTGCGGGTCGAGCACCGACCCGCCGCTGGCCGCTGCGGAGATGGCGTGCCGGAGCTGGGCGAGGTCGCCGACGCGTTCCTTCAGCAGGTACGCGCGACCCTGTGACCCGCCGTCGAACAGCCGCAGGGCGTAGTCCGGCTCGATGTGCTGGGAGAGCACCACCACCCCGACGTCCGGGTGGGTGCTCGCGAGCTCCTCCGCGGCCCGGATCCCCTCGTCGGTCTCCGTCGGGGGCATCCGGATGTCGGTGAGCACGACGTCGGGGCGGGCCGTCTCGACCGCTTCGAGGAGGGCCGGCAGTGAGCCGACGCTGGCGACGAGGTCCAGTTCGCGGTCGCCGGAGAGCAGCGCGGCGAGACCCTCGCGGATCAGGAAGCTGTCCTCTGCCAGGACCAGACGCAGCACCATGTGCGCAGCCTACGCCGGGCGCAGGCGCGGGGTCGGGAGCTCAGGCGGTCGCCCCGACTGCCGGGGGTCGCCCTGCTGCACCGACCGGGTGGAGGACGAGGGCGAGATCACCCGAGGCGAGGCGGTGGGCGCGCTGGACCTCGAGCCCGACCGCTCGCCCGAGTGCCGCGAACCGCTCGACGGTGCGTTCGTGCCCGCCAGGGGTCAGCGCCAGCATCAAGGTGTCCGCGAGCAGCGCCATGCCATCGGTGGGTCGTGGGTGCGCCTCGCTGTCGACCACGATCACCCGCGGCGACGCCCCGTTGGCGACACCGGTGTGGGCCGCCTCGGCGGCTCGGCGCAGCAGCGTGGTGGCCGCATCGTCGTTCCAGTCGTGCAGGACGTTGACGAGCAGGTAGGTGTCGCATCCCGTTGGCCAGGCCTCGAAGGCGTCGCCGGCCTCGGCGACCACCCGCTCGTTGACCGGCATCCGCCCAGCGACCTCGGGCAGCTCCAGCACCACACCCCGGAGGTGGGGGTGGTGGGCGACGAGCACGCTGAGCAGGGTGCCGTCGCCACCCCCGACGTCGCAGACGCGCCGGTCGGTGGACCAGTCGACGGCACGGGCGAGCAGCAGGCCGTGTATCCGGGCCCCGGCGGCCATCGCCGCATCGAAGCCGGCACGCCGGTCGGGATGGGCGCGCATCCAGGGGAAGAAGGGCAGGCCGTTGCCGGCGGCGAAGGCGTCCCCGTCCCTGGACAGTGCCTCCTCGAGCGCTCCCAGGGCGGCCGTGATCTCCCGTTCCGCGGCGAAGGTGACCCAGGCGTGCCAGCCCCCCGGGTGATCGGTGCGCAGGAAGGTGGTCAGCCGTGTCGGGTGGACCCGGTCACGACGGTCGAGGCGGACCCACCCGTGCACGTGCGCGAACCGCAGCAGCCGCGTCAGCCGGTGGACGTCGACAGCGCACCCCTGCGCGAGTTCCGCCACGGGGATGGGGCCCGTGAGCCGGTCGGGGACACCGAGCCTGCACAGGGCCGCGAGCACCGCGGTCTCCAGCCCCGCCAGGGCGGACTCCATGATGCGAACCGGTGGTGGCGCCATGCCGCGCCGCAGCCGCGCCAGCAGGCCGCGGATCCGGTTGGTGACCCGGGTGGCGGCAGCCGGTGGCAGGGTGGGGACGCCGAGCACGTCCTGGAGCCGGGGTGGCACCTCGGCCTGTCCCGCTGCGGTGTCGGGGTCGGTCATCGGCCTGCCCTCCGCCGCCGTGGGCGCGCTGCGGGGTCCTGTGGGGGTCCACCCAGGCACCGGCACAGCGCCTCGCGGAGCGCGACCTCCCTGGGGTCCGTGGGGCTGCCGAACCCCATCCGGTTGGGGGTGTAGGCGAAGCCGATCCCCAGGGTGGGATCCGCCATCCCGATCGAGCCACCGGCCCCGGCCATCGCGTAGCTGCGCCCATCCGAGCCGAGGGGGAAGCCGTCGAACCCGCGGGCGAAGCCGAGAGCGAAGGGGATGTCGCTGTGCAGCACCAGGTCGCGGCGCCCGCCCGGCGGGGCCACGACCGGCGCCTCCAGCGCCGCCAGGGTCTCCGGGCGCAGTCCCAGCTGCCGCCCACCGGTCGCCAGCGTGCCGTAGGCCCGTGCGATGCCGCGGGCGTCGCCGACGCCGCCGAAGGACGGCAGCTCGTGGCGCAGCAGGCCCCGGGGGGCTGCGCCGAGGTGGAGGATCCCCCGAAAGGGGTGGACCGCGTGGAAGGTCGCGAGCCGCTCACCGTCGATGTGGTCGGGGAGTCCGATGTGGAAGTCGACACCCAGCGGTGCGGCGACGTCCTCCGCGAAGGCGAGGCCGATGGTGCGCCCCGCGGGATCCGCCCGGCGGAGCAGCTCGCTCGCGTAGAAGCCGAAGGTGACGGCGTGGTAGCCCTGGCGTGTCCCCGGTTCCCACAGTGGTGCCTGGCGTGCGAGGGGGACGGCCAGCGCATCGGGGTCGCCGAGGAGCTCGCTGTCGATGGGCGCATCCAGCGCGGCGAGTCCGGCCTGGTGGGAGAGCAGCTGGCGGACGGTGACGGCGTCCTTGCCGTGCTGCGCGAAGCCGGGCCAGTACGCGCACACGCGCGCATCGAGGTCCAGGTGGCCGCGGCTGTGCGCGACGGCGACCGCCATCGACGCCATCCCCTTGGTGGTCGAGAGGACGGGCACGAGGGTGTCACCCTCCCAGGGCAGCCCCCGAGCGCCGTCACGCAGGCCGCCCCACAGGTCGACCACGAGCTCGCCGTCGCGCACCACCGCACAGGCGGCCCCGATGGACCGGTTCTGCGCGAGCTGGTGACGGAAGGTGTCGGCGACAGGACCGAGACCGGGTGCGACGTCGCCGTCCACCTGATCCGGCCGGGTCCGTACGTGACCCGCCACCGCCCACCTCCACGCCCCCGTCGTCGGGGGAGGCTGCGCAGCATCGCAGCCCGGTGATCCTGCGGCCAGGGCGTGGGCACCCGCCGGGAGGTGTGGGTGGCCACACCCCGCAGGGGCGTCGACCCCGGGTCCCGGGGGGACCTCGCCGCTACCGTGGGGCAGGTGCACGTCCAGCTGCACCGACCGCGCCGCAGGAGATCCCATGGCCAGCACCCGACCCGCCGTCGACGCCGGGACCGTCGCCCTCGGGGGGCAGCTGCCCGTGCACCGGATGGGGTACGGCGCCATGCGCATCACCGGCGAGGGGATCTGGGGCGACCCACCCGATCGCGACGCCGCCATCGCCCTGCTGCGGCGGGTCGTGGAGCTCGGCATCGACCTGATCGACACCGCCGACAGCTACGGCCCCTTCGTCTCCGAGGACCTGATCCGCGCGGCGCTGCACACCGGCGGGAGTGACCCCTACGACGGTGTGGTGATCGCGACCAAGGCCGGCCTCATCCGGACCGGTCCGGGTGAGTGGCACGCGCTGGGACGCCCGGAGTACCTGCGCTTCGCCTGCGAGATGAGCCTGCGCCGCCTGGGTGTCGACACGATCGATCTCTACCAGCTGCACCGCATCGACCCCGAGGTACCGGCGGCGGAGCAGTTCGGGGTGCTCGCTGAGCTCCAGCGTGAGGGCAAGGTCCGCCACCTCGGCCTGTCCGAGGTGTCGGTGGAGCAGCTGTCGCGGGCCCAGGACCACATCGAGGTCGTGAGCGTGCAGAACCGCTACAACCTGCTGGACCGCGGCTCCGAGGCCGTGCTCGAGGCGTGCGAGGTCCAGGGCATCGCCTTCCTGCCCTGGTTCCCCGTGGCGGTGGGCGACCTCGCCCGCCCGGGCGGCCCCCTCGACGAGCTCGCACAGCGCGCGGGCGCCACCCCGGCCCAGCTCGCCCTGGCCTGGCTGCTGGACCGCTCGCCCGTGATGGTGCCGATCCCCGGGACCTCCTCGGTGTCCCACCTGGAGGAGAACACCGCGGCAGCGGGAGTGGTGCTGGACGCGGACACCCGGGCTGCCCTGGACGCCCTCGGCGACTGACCGGGGACGTCGCCGCGAC
>SKTN01000416.1 GCA_007117945.1 Nitriliruptoraceae bacterium
CCCCACCCCGAGCCGCCCCACCTCGTCCTGCGACCTCGGCCTGGCCTCCCACCAGCGCCCGACCATCCCCACCCGGTGCACCGAGCGCGCACCAGGAGCTCCCCAGTGACCACACCTGCTGCCACCGACCGTGCCGAACTCGCCTCCGCCCACCGCGCCCTGGTGGTGGTGGCCTGGCTCGTACCCATCGGGGTACTGCTCCAGGCCGCTCTGGCGGGCCAGGGCTGGTTCGTCCACCAGGCCCTGATCACCACCCACGGCGGCATCGGCCACGGTGTCCTCGGCCTCTCCCTGATCGCCACGGCCCTCGCCTGGTGGGTGCGCCCCAACTGGACGGTCGTCGCCCTCACCTCGGCGTCGCTGCTCGGCCTGATCGCCCAGACCGGGCTCGGCTACACGGGCCGGCGCGGCGGGGTGGCCCTGGCCTCCTCCGTCCACATCCCCCTGGGCACCCTGCTGTTCGCCACCACCCTGGTCGTCGCGGTGCTGCTGCTGGTGGACCGCGCACCCGCACGTGGTCAGGCGTGAGCGGCACGCTCCCACGTGACCGCCCGGTGGTCCTGCTACCGCCCTCCAAGGGCAAGGCGGACGGTGGCACGGAGCCCGCCTACACCGAGGTGGTCGACCGCGGGGCCCTCGGCGGGTCACGGCGTCGCGTGCTGGACCACGTCGGTGCGGCGGCTGTGGCGGTGGAGGACGCTGCGCTCGCGCGCCTCGCGGGTGTGGCGGCGCGGGATGTGCACGCCACCCGCGCCCAGCTCGCCGGCCTGGACACCGCACCGACCCTGCCGGCCCGGGTGCGCTACACCGGTGTGGTCCACAACAACGCCGGCCTCGCCCACCTCGATGCGGCCACGGCCGGCGCCGAGGTGCTGATGCTCTCCGCCCTGCTCGGCGTGGTCGAGTCGGAGGAGCCCGTGCCGGCCTACCGGCTGGAGCTCGCCGCGAGCCTGCCGCCGCTCGGGGGGCTCGCGACCTTCTGGCGTGACGCGATGGCGGACCACCTCGCTGCCCGGCTCGCGGGCCGGCAGGTGCTCGATCTGCTGCCAGGTGCGCACGCCCGGGCCGTGGCACCGGGGGTGCGCGCGGCCGCCGAGGTGGTGCAGGTGCGCTTCGTGACCCCCGCCGGTCGGGCCGCGAACGCCGCCCGGACCAAGGTCGCGAAGGGGCGGCTGGTGGCCCAGCTGCTGGCGGCACCGGGCGCCGAGAGCACCGATCTGACCCCGCAGCGTCTGGCCCGCCACCTCGAGCCGGGCCAGGGGTGGCAGCTCGAGGCCCGGGACGCCGCCACCCTGGTGGCGGTCTACCGCGGCTGATCCTCCGCGGTGACGTGGTCCAACAGGCGCTCAACGGCGTGGATCAGGGAGCGGTCGAGGTCGTCCCAGGTGCGCACGCGAGCGGACAGGGCGCGCCACGCCTCGTGCCGGTCGGCGAAGCCCAGCCGTCGTGCGAAACCGTCCTTGTAGGGCTCGCCGCGGGGGACCTCGGGCCAGGCCGCGCGATCCAGCACCGAGGGATCGATCGCCGCCCACACGTCGACGAAGGGGTGGCCAACCACCAGCACGTCCGGGTGGTCGATCATCGCGGCCAGCCGGCTCTCCTTCGACCCGTCCACGAGGTGATCGAGCAGGATGCCGAGCCGCCGGTGGGGTGCCGGACCGAAGCGCTGCACCACCGCGGCGAGGTCATCGGCGCCGTGGAGGGGCTCGACCACCACGGCGGCCGCCCGGAGATCGTCACCCCACACCGTCTCGAGCACCTCGGCGTCGTGGATGCCCTCCACCAGGATGCGGCTGGCCCGGGCGGTGCGGGCGGCCCGCTGGGCTGCGGGCACGGAGCCGCTGGCCGTGCGTCCCAGCGGGGCATCGACACCGGCGTCGGTGCCCCCGTCGGTGGTCGGCACGGGGCGCAGGTCCACGGCCACGTCGTCGACCAGGAAGGCGCCGGGGGAGCGGCCGAAGGTGCGTCGCCGCCCCCGCCGGTCCTCGAGGGTGACCTGCCGCTCGTCGCAGGCGACCACGGCACCGACGAAGCCGTCGCTGGCGACCTCCACCAGCAGCCCCGGGCTCGCCCTGCGCACCGGTATCGCCCGGCGGCCGGAGCCCGCGGCGAGCACGCCCTTCCCGGTGACCTCGAAGCGTGACCGTCGGGAGCGCATCTCAGCTGGCCACCGATGCGGCGGCGGCGAGGTGCTCCGGCGCGGCCCGCCGCGCCCGGCCCAGGGTGTGCTGGTCGAGCGTCCAGGGCTCCACCTCGAAGCGCGCGGCGAAGGCGTCCACGATGGCCGAGCGGACCTGCTCGTAGGTCACCGGGGCGTGCTCCTGCAGCGCGCCCGTCACGGCGGGATCGAACTCCACGCCCATGGCGGCGTAGACGGGCAGGAGCACCCGGTTGATGGGCGCCGCGCCATCCACGACGACCACACCACCGGTGTGGGCGGCCCGGCGCAGCAGCCGCTGGCCGACGCCGGCGACCTTGTGGCGTCCGGCGGCGTTGACGGAGTACTCCCCGGGGCAGTACTCGCCCGGCACCGCACCCACCCGGGCATCCACCCCCAGGGTGCGGAAGGCGTCGACCAGGCACCCCGCCAGGGTGGTGAACCGCGCCACGATCTGGCTGCTCGGTGCCTCGGTGGGCACGGACCAGGAGAAGGCGATCGTGGTGGGCGTGAACACCGCGGGGCGGCCGCCGGCCAGGCGCAGGACGGGAGCGAACCCCTCGGCCTCGCTGGCGGCCACCGCGGCGTCGAAGCCGGGGGTCCGTGCGTCACGGGAGCTGAAGGCGACGATCGAGCTGGGGCGGGAGAGCCGCAGGGTGGCGGGCAGTTCACCGTGGTCCACCCGCTCGAGCAGCACCCGGGAGATCGCGGTGTCCAGGGCGGGGTGGCCCTCGGCGTCGTCCACGCAGATCCGCAGGGCGCTGGGCGGTGGCGCGGCGCTCACCCGTCGGTCGCAGGTGGCGTGTGGCCTGCCGGCGCTGCGGCGTGGTCGCAGGCCCGCGCCGTCAGGGTGCGCACCAGGGTGTCGCGCTGCTCGAGCAGCACGCGCCGCAGGGGACGTGGTACCTCGGCGTCGGCGAGCCGGGAGTCCACCCGCTCCAGCAGGGCACCGGAGGCGTCCCAGTGGGGGAACATCGCGGCGGAGAAGTCGATCGCCCAGTCCAGGGAGCGGTGTGCCCACACCTCGTCGAGGGCGTCGAGGTAGCGGTCGGTGTAGGGGGCGAGCACCGCCTGCTGGTCCAGCCGCGCGAAGCCGCCCCACAGCTGGCGGGACATCGTGTGCGACAGCGAGGTGTCGGTGAGCAGGCGCTCCCAGGCCCACGCCTTGGCGTCGGCGTCGGGACGTGAAGCCCGGGCCGTGGCCGCGGAGCGCTCGCCGAGGTCGGTGGGGTCGCGGGAGAGCTCCTCCTCGATGTGCGTCTCGCCCACCGCACCCGCGCGGGCCAGGCAGGTCACCACGTGCCAGCGCAGGTCCGTGTCGAGCTCCAGGCCGGCGATCGCCTCGTCGCCGGTGAGCAGCCCCGCGACCGCGGTGCGCAGGTCGTCATCGGCGCGGGCGGCGGCGGCCCAGTGCCGGGCCCACGCCAGCTGGTGGTCGCTGCCGGGCGCCGCCCGCTCCAGCTCCGCGCGTGCGTGGACCGCAAGGCGCTGCAGCTGCGCCTCGCGTGCGGCCGGATCCAGGTAGCGCTCCACGGCGGCGAGCGAACGTTGCAGCAGGCGCTGCAGGGTGCCGATGCGGTCCTCGGCCGCCATGTTGGCCAGGACGAGGTCGAGGAAGCGGCGCGCCGGCAGCTGCCCATCGCGCACCATCTCCCAGCTGGTGCCCCACACCTGCGCGCGCGCCAGGGGATCGGCCACCGCGGCGAGCCGGTCGGTGACCGTGGCGGTGGAGTCCGGGTCCAGGGTGACCTTGGCGAAGGTCAGATCGTCGTCGTTGACCACCAGCAGCGGCACCCGGGGCGCCCCCGTCAGCTCCGGTACCGGGGTCCGGGCACCGGTGACATCCAGCTCCGTGCGGTGGGTGCGGACCAGGGAGCCGTCGCGATCCTGGTACGCGCCGATCGCCAGGCGGTGGGGGCGCAGGACCTCGGGCGGGGTGTCGAGCCCCGCCACCCCGGCCCATGCGGGCGCGGGGGAGCGTTGGAGGACGGCCACCTCGGCGTAGGTGCCGTCGTCGGCCACCTCGATGTCGAGCTCCAGCTGGTTGATCCCGGTGGTCAGCAGCCAGGCGTCCCGCCAGGAACCGAGCTCACGTCCCGAGGCTCGCTCCAGGGCGGCGAGGAAGTCGGCGAGGGTGGTGTTGGACCAGGCGTGGCGGTCGAAGTACGCACGACAGCCGGCGAGGAACTCCTCCTGACCGACCCACGCCACCAGCTGACGCAGCACCGAGGCGCCCTTGGCGTAGGTGATGCCGTCGAAGTTCTGATGGACGCTCTCCACGTCGGCCATCTCGTCGGCGACCGGGTGGGTGGAGGGCAGCTGGTCCTGGAAACGGGCCCAGGCCTTCTCCGCGTCGTGGAAGGTCACCCAGGCGTCGGCGAAGCGGGTGTGGTCGGCCTGGACCAGCACGGACATGAAGGTGGCGAAGGACTCGTTGAGCCACAGGTCGTCCCACCACCGCATGGTCACCAGGTCCCCGAACCACATGTGGGCCATCTCGTGGATGATGGTCTCCGCGCGGCGCTCACGGGCCGCGTCGGTCACCTTGGAGCGGAAGATGTAGGCCTCGGTGAAGGTGACGCAGCCGGGGTTCTCCATCGCGCCGGCGGAGAACTCGGGGACGAACAGCTGGTCGTAACGGTCACCGAAGGGGTAGTGCATGGCGAACAGGCGCTCGAAGGCCGCGAAGCTCTGCCGGGTGACGGTGAACAGCTCCTCCGCGTCCACGTGCGCGGCCAGGGAGCGTCGTGACCACCAGGCGAGGTCGATCCCGGTGCCGTCGGCCCGCTCGTAGCGGTCGGTGACCGCGACGTAGGAGCCCGCGACCACCGCGGTGATGTAGGTGCTGACCAGCGGGGTGGTCTCGAACCGCCAGGTGCCGGCGTGGCCCTCTCGTGGCTGTTCCAGGGCACGGCCGTTGGAGACCACCACCCACTCCTCGGGAGCGGTGACGTCCAGGGCGAAGGTGGTCTTGAGGTCCGGCTGGTCGAAGCAGGCGTAGACCAGGTGGGCGTCGAAGGGCTCGAACTGGCTGTGGAGGTAGACGCGGTCGTCGGTGGGATCGACGAAGCGGTGCAGCCCGTTGCCCTCGTGCTGGTAGGCCATGGTCGCCTCGACCTCGAGGCGGTGGCCACCGACGTCGAGGTGGCCGAGCTCCAGCCGGGTGGGTGCCACGACCCCACCCTCGGTGGTCGGTGCGGTGCCCAGGTCGGTGTCGTCGAGGGTGACGCGGTGCACCGTCCGTGCCGTCAGATCGACGAACACCGGTCCGGCCTCGACGACCTCGAAGCGCAGCTCGGTGGTGCTGGCGAAGGTCTCGGCGTCGGCGGTCAGGTCGAGGTGCACCCGCGTGCTGACCCCCGCGATGCGGCGGGCGCGCTCCTCGGCCTCCTCGCGGGTCAGGTTCTCCCGTGGGGGCGCCGCCGGTGTGGGCACGCCGGTGTCGGTGGGGGTGTCGGTGTGGGCGTCGGTGGGGGGGCCGCCGGGGGTATCGGTGGGGCAGCCGCCCGGGGCGTCGTCGTGGGTGCCGCCGTGGGCCTGGGCAGTGCCCGGGGCGTCGTCGTGGGTGCCGTGGTGGCTGTCGGGTGACATGGAACCTCGCGGTCGGGACGTCGGGGCTGGCTGGCGGACCCGCGCGGCAGGCGGGACACTCACGGGTGACACACCCCCGGGGCGGCTGCAGGGGTGCCTACCGGGGTGGCTGCCGGCGTGGCGCGGTGGAGCCGGGCAGCAACGGCGCAGGATACGAGGAGCCGGGGGGG
>SKTN01000029.1 GCA_007117945.1 Nitriliruptoraceae bacterium
GCCGTGGTTGGACCGCTTCACGGCCGTACCAGAGATAGGCGAGCAGGAACCCGGTACATGCCAGCCAGGCACCCGGAACCCCCTGCGCTGCCGACTCGCTCATGGTGTGCGCGACCCACGAGTACGACGCCGGCAGCAGCAGCGGGGCGAGGAGCCACGCCGGTGCCGACGACCTCGTGACAGCGCACCCACCATCCGCCGGCCTGCGGGCTCCGTCGACCGTCACCCTCCCCGCGATGGACACCGCAGGCAGCACCGCAGCGGTCAGGGATCGATCCCGGGGCGGCGGAAGCGCCACCAACCCCACACCGCCGTCGCCGTCAGCACGCCCGCGCCCAGCGACAGCGTGCTGAGCCCCCGGTCCACCGAGGGCGCCCACGGCCCCGCGTAGGGCAGCACGTTGGCCGCACCACCGGGAAGCGTCGAGAACATCCCGTACAACAGGAGCAGGGCCGCCGCGGTCGGAAGCCACGGCATCCTCGGTGACACCAGCAGGACCACCAGCAGCACGACGCCGAGGAGCAGGTACATCCCGGCGATGACCCAACTGGGCCACGGCACGACATCACGCAGCTGCACCGCCCTGAGATCGTGCTCGAGACGTGTCACGGCCTCGATCGCGAGGACGAGGGCGATCCCCAGCGCGGCGGAACCGGGGTGGCGAACCCACGCCGTCGAGGGCCGGGTCGGGTCGACGGCTGCGGTAGGGACTCCCACGGCATCGGCCACCTGTGTCGGTTGAGCAACCGTAGCGCGGCGGTCGCCAGCGAGGCCGACGGGAGGTTCACGACCGTGCGCTCAGCGGCGAGAGCACCTCCTGGGCGCGGCGGCCCCGCTGCTCGTCCAACTCACCCTCGTCGATCCACGCATCGATCTCCTCGCTGATGGAGGCGGCGTCCTCGGGATGATCCTCAGGGTCCTCGCCGAGCAGGGCGTCGAGATCCTCCAGCAGGTCCTTGGCCTTCCTGCCCCACTCGTCCGTGCTGAGGGCGATCTCCGCGAACAGCGCACTCGCGTCGGCAAGGCCCGGGTCGCTCGGTCGCCCGATCACCTCGAGCACGTCCACGGCCGCCTCCGCGGCAGCAGCATCGAGGTGGTCGCGGCTGCGCCAGGCGGCGATCTCCGTGATCAGGTCCCGGGCGTCCTCCGCTCGGTCACCCTCGTCCTGCTCCTCGCGCAGCTCCATCAGCGCCCGGAGCAGCCGGTCCCCGTGCCGGCCGGCGGCGTCGGGGTCGCGGGCCAGGTCGGCGATGAGTTCGTCGAGGGCGTCCGCAGCCGTGTCCGGTGCGGGCTCCGGTGCCGGTTCGGGCTCCGGTTCGCGCTCCTGCGTGGTCTGCCCGGCCGGGTCCTCGCCGTCCGGGTCGCCACCCGCGGCGTCAGGTTCGGCCCCCTCCCCTGCGGGCTGCTGCGCCGCTCCACCCGTGCCGTCGGGTGGCTCCTCGGCCGTGCCGCCCAGCCGGGGAAGCACGGCGACGGCCAGCACCGCCACGACGCCGAGCGTTGCGGCCAGCCACCATCCTGCCCGACGGCTGCGACCGTGCACATCAGCCGGGTCGTCGGCATCTGCTGTCCAGCCGCCCTGCGAGGGGCCGGCATCATCGAGGGAACGGGTGCTGGCGTCGGCGTCGCCATCCGAGGGCAGGTGCGGTGCTGCTCGGCCCTGTGCACCGGCCAGCGGCACCGTCGCCGCTCCGGGGCTGGCACCCGACGCGGCTACAGCGGCACGCAGGTGGCTGCGCATCTCGGCCGCATCGACGAAGCGCTGGTGCGGCTCCTTGCGCAGCGCACGCTCGATCGTGGCCGCGAGCGCCACCGGCGCCTGCGGTGCCACCTCGAGCAGGGGCGGGACGGGGATGCGTTGATGGGCCAACGCGATCCCGAGCGCCGACGTACCGTCGAAGGGTGGCCTGCCGGCCACGCACTCGTAGAGCACCGCACCGAGGGAGTACAGGTCGCTCGCAGGGGTCGCCGGCTCCCCCGCCGCCTGTTCCGGTGACAGGTACCGAGGTGTCCCGAGCACCTGACCGGTCATGGTCAGGCCCGGATCGGTGCTGTCGAGGGCCTTGGCGATCCCGAAGTCGGCGAGCTTGACGGCACCGTCGGCGGACAGCAACACGTTCGAGGGCTTGATGTCACGGTGCACCAGCCCCCGGGCGTGCGCGGCCTCGAGCGCGTCCAGCAGTGCCGTGCCGATCCGCACCGACGCCTCCACCGGCAGCGGGCCGCGCTGGCGCAGCCGTGCTGCCAGCGTCTCGCCCTCGACCAACTCCATGACGATGTAGGGGTCGTCGTCCTCCCCGACGTCGTACACCGCAACGCTGTTCGGGTGGTGCAGCGCAGCCGCTGCTCGCGCCTCACGCAGCAGGCGAGCCCGGCTGATCGGCTCCCCGAGCTGCTCGGAGCGGATCACCTTGATCGCGACGTCACGACCCAGGCGGGTGTCGTGCGCCGCCACGACCTCAGCCATGCCGCCCGAGCCCAGGGGCCGCAGGATCTCGTAGCGGTTCGCGACCAGCGGCAAGTTCGCGACCCTCACTGCGGCGACATCGGAGCAGCCGAGCGTACGCGCACTCCGCCGGTGCCACGGGCGGATCCGGCGACGATGTGGTCGGGCCACGACCTCGTCCTTGCCGAGCCTGGCGAGGCGGGCGGTGGACAGGGCAAGGTCGCCATCGGGCGCAGCGGCGCGACGGAACCCGGCCCCAGCGCTCCACGGAGCTGCTGGGGCCGGGGCCCACATGGACCCTCGGTCACACGACGACGGCGAGCCCGGAAGGCGGGGTCAGCTGCCGTCCCACCAGAGCGCCTCGGCGACCTGGGTGAACATGCCCTCGGGGTGCGCGCGGTACAGCGGCTCGGAGCCGAAGAACACGGCGTTGCCGCCACGGGCACCAGGGCCGCTCGCGACCAGGCCTCGGCCCACGCCGAGCGACTGGTTGTTGCGCCAGTGCCCTGCGAGGAAGAAGTCCGGGTCGTCCACGATGCGCTGGTCGATCCGGACGTCCTCACCGGCGGCGGTCACCAGGCGCGGGCCGTTGATGAAGGCCGCGTCGATGGCGGTGCCGGTGATCGGCGAGTCGGGGTCGTTGTCGACCGCGACGATGCCATCGGGTGCGGGGGCCGGTGCGGTCGCGACCGAGATGTCGAGCAGGTTCGCCCGGGTGTTGAAGGTGAGCCCGTTGCCGGTCCGCATGACGACCGTGCCGCCGGCTTCGAGCCAGTCGGTGAAGGCCTGCTGCTGGGTGGCGTCGAGGTTGTTCGGGTTGAAGGCGGTCGTGCCGACGTAGAAGGCATCGAAGTCCTCGAACGCGTAGGTGCCGTTGTTGAACCCGGTGTGGGTGATCGTGGTGAGGTCGAAGCCCATCCGCCGGAACGCGAAGAGCTCGTCGGCGAAGGCCGCGACCCCGATGCGGTAGGTGTCGAAGGGCACCGCCCCGCGGATGCGGGCCGGGGGCAGGACCGTGAAGGACACGTCCGTCTCCGCGGCGACCGCACGGACGGCCGCGGGGTTACCCCGGATCACGAAGGTGCCGTCCGGCAGACGTTCCAGCGACACACCACGGTCGAGCAGGGCGTTGACCGCCTGCACGCCGTTGACCGAGTCGACCGTCAGGCCGTAGGTCGCGCGGTTGCCCGGTGCGACGCTGCTGGTGCGGGAGACCTGCGACACCTCGATGAGCTGGCGCGCATCGAGGGTCGCGTCCTCGAAGCGGTCGACGGTCGCGCCCCACAGAGCACTGTGGCTCCAGGCCGAGATGTCGTACATCCGCGCGAAGTCCTGGGAGACATCCCGTCCGATGTCGAGGATCGTGTTCGCGAGGCCACGCTTGGCCTGGTGCATGTCGACGACGTACGAGCCCGCCGGGTAGCGCGTCCCACCGACGGTGGCCGGCACGCGTGCCTGGTGGACCGTGACGTCGTTGTCGATCAGGAACTGCGCCAGACGTGCCGCGGCGGTCTCCGAGCGCTGGTCCGCGCCGACGGGGATGACGTACGCCCGCGGGAAGTCGAGCAGGAAGGTGTTCTCGCTCCCGCTACCGGGGAAGGCGAGCTCTGCCGCCCGGGGGTCGTCCAGCGGACGCGAGGACTCGCCGTTGACCCCGCGGCGGTACATCTCGAGCTGATCTGCGAGCACCGACAGGCGGTTGGCGTTGGTCCACTCGAAGCTCGCCTCGATGGTCGCGCGCGCGATGGCGGTGTTGATGCGGGTGCGCTCGTGGCGGTTCGCCTCGTTGGCGATCCCCCGCGGGTTCAACGGGAACTCGACGGTGTGGCCGACGACCCCGTGGTACATCGCGTACATCGGGGTGAAGATCGGTGGCCAGTCGTCCCACCCGTCGAAGCGGTTGCGGAACGGGATGTCGATCCGGTTGGCGGTCACGAGCTGCCCACCGACGACGCGGGTCGGCTCCCCGGTGGCCAGCACCGCCTGCTCCATCGCCAGCGCGTTGCTCAGCGCGTTCGGGAAGTACAGGTCGTACTCGTAGTTCTCGCCATGGGGACCGGTGGTCGGCTCGATGAGCGTGAACTGCACGTAGCCATGCTGGTCGAGGAACATCAGCGGGTCGTAGCGGATCAGGTTGTCGCGGAAGAGCTGCACCTCCGGCTGCGACTGCGTGATGTGGTCGCGGTTCATGTCGAACCCATTGGCGTTCGACCGTGTGGCGTTGACGCGACCGTCCGGGTTCATGGTCACGATGAAGGTCAGGAGGTGCTCGTCGAGCAGGGTGGTGATCCCCTCGTCATCGGAGAACGCCAGCTCGTCGAGCACCTGCAAGGAGGCGTCGGTGCCCTCCCACTCGTTGCCGTGGATGTTGTTGTTGATCATCAACGGCGACTTCCAGTCGTCGTACTCACCTGCCTCGAGCGCGGTGATCGCGGCCTCCGGGTCCTCGGTCCGCAGGTCGGAGAGTCGCTGCCACTCGTCCCACTCGGCGTTGGTCATCGACGAGGTCGCGACGACGAGGTGGAGGTCGCGGCCCTCGACGGACTCACCGATGATCTCCACGCTGATGCGGTCGCTCTCCTGGAGCTCACGCAGGGCCGGCGGGATGTCGTGGAAGGGGATCAGGTTGAGGGGGATGGACGCGTCGTTCGGGTCGATGGGGACGTCCTCGATGACGTCGTTGCGCGGCTTTCCCTGCAACCGGGCTGCCGGTGCCGCGTCCCGGAAACGGCCGAGTCCGCGGAAGGAGTCGGGGCCACGCTCCTCAGGCGTACGGCCCAGCACCAGCCCATCGTGCGCATCACGCGACTCGACGGTCGGCTGAGCGAAGGCTGCGGGTGTCAGGGAGAGGGTGAGCAGCGCCACCAGCAGCGCCATCACCAGTCGGTTCGTGCGCATGGCATCTCCAGAGGTGAACAGCCGGCCCGGGCGCCGGGTCGGAACGGCGGGATGCAAGCCCACCGGAAGCGTTTCCAGACCAGGGTTCTCAGGAAGATGCGCCCTGCGCGCGACAGCCCTTCGCGACGGCGGGCACGGCCGCCGGGCCTCGGCGATGGCCGGCTCCGACTGACGTGACCGAGCGTGGGCACTGGCTGCCTGGAGACGGAGATCCGGCGCCAGCGGGTCACTACGAGCGTTCGCTCATCGGTGCGTGGTCGGTCGGCCAGCTCGCCGGCCCACCTCGTCACCGTGCGGTGGGTCGGTGCGCTCGCGAGAGGTGTGGTAGGCGACCGCGGCCTGCTCGCCCTCCTGCACCCGCAGGGCGCACAGCTCACACATCCCGGTCGTCGGGGAGACGGATGCGTCCGTCGGTCAGCAGCTCGAAGCCGGGGTCGTAGGCGACCTCCCAGAGATGCCCGTCGAGGTCGTCGAAGTACCCCGAGGAGCCACCCCAGTCGGTTCGCTGCGCCTGCCTCGTGATCCGTCCACCAGCCCGAGCAGCAGCAGC
>SKTN01000335.1 GCA_007117945.1 Nitriliruptoraceae bacterium
CGGCCGACTCCTCCCAGCACCGCACGTACGAGGACAGCGGTCCTAACGGCCGGTCGACCGGACGGGCCCGCGGTCCTCGGGCCCGTAGGGTGCCGCCATGGAACAACTACAGGTACGCAAAGCGGAACCCGCCGACGCAGCCACCATCGGGCGGCTCCTCGCCCGGCTCGACCTCGCGCTGCCCGACGGGGAGGTCGCCGCACGGCTGCGGTGGTTCAGCCGTTCCGGTGCCGATCACATCCTGGTCGCCGTCAGCGGGCGGGAGGCCGTCGGGCTGCTCACGCTCTCGGTCGTGCCGCGCATGACCCACGACGGGTCCTTCGCCCGGATCTCCTTTCTGGGCGTGCCGGCGGGACCGGAGCACGCCTGGGTCGCCCGGGCCCTGCTGGGGGAGGCGGAGGGACTCGCCCGACGCCACCAGTGCACGTCCATGGAGATCATGGCCGAGAGCACCCCCACCGACGATCCCGAGGACGTGCTGCACGCCCTGGGGTTCCACACCGACACCGGCCACCCGGTGCGGTGCGTTCGGGCGTTGCCGCCACCGACCACCGTCCGGATCTGAGCGCGCCGCCGCCGTAGGCGACGGCGCGGTACGCGCAGGGGCGCACGGGTACCGTCACCCGCGGCCTCCCCCCCCGCCGTGCCCGAAGGTGTGCGCGTGTCCGACGTGTCCGAACCGGCTGCCCCCAGCGCCCGCCACGCCGGCTCCCCCTTCCTCGCCGCCTGCCGGGGGGCACCCCACGACACGGTGCCCGTCTGGTTCATGCGCCAGGCCGGTCGGGCCCTGGCGGAGTACCGGGCGATCCGCGAGCAGCACACCTTCGAGGAGGTCGTGCACACCCCGGAGCTGGCCGCGGAGGTCACCCTCCAGCCCGTACGGCGCTACGGCGTGGACGCGGCGGTGCTGTTCTCCGACATCGTCACCCCCCTGCAGGCGATCGGGCTGGGGGTCACGATCCAGCCCGGTGTCGGGCCCGTGATCGACCGGCCCCTGCGCACCGCCGGCGATCTCGACCGGCTGCGCCGCCTGGATCCCGAGGAGGACCTCGGCCACGTCCTGGACACGGTGTCCCTGCTGGTCGAGGAGCTCGACGTCCCCCTGATCGGCTTCGCAGGGGCGCCCTTCACCCTGGCCAGCTACCTGATCGAGGGTGGGCCGTCGCGCTCCTATAGCCGTACCAAGGCCCTGATGTTCACCGACGAGCTGACCTGGCACCGGCTCCTCGACCGGCTGGCCTCCATCGTCGGGGCGAGCCTGTCCGGCCAGATCGCCCGGGGCGCTGCAGCGGTGCAGCTGTTCGACTCCTGGGCCGGGGCGCTGGCCCCCGAGGACTACGAGCGCTTCGTGCTGCCCCACAGCCAGCGTGTGCTGGAGCAGGTCGGTGACCTGGGCGTGCCGCGTATCCACTTCGGTGTCGACAGCGGGGAGCTGCTCGGGCTGATGGCCAGCGCCGGCACCGAGGTGGTGGGGGTCGACTGGCGCACCCCCCTCGACCATGCCCGTGCCCGCGTCCCCGAGGGCGTCGGGCTCCAGGGCAACCTGGAGCCGGCGGTGTGCCTGGGACCCTTCCCGCAGGTGGCCGAGCGGGCACGCGACGTCCTGCGGCGCGCCGGGGGACGCCCCGATCACGTCTTCAACCTCGGCCACGGGGTACTCCCCGCCACCGACCCCGGTGTGCTGGCGGAGCTGGTGGAACTGGTCCACGCCGAGGGGCGGGTGAACGCGCCCGGCGGTGCGCAGGCCGCCACCGCTGCCCCTCCCGCGGCGGTGCGCCCCGGGGCGGACCGGGACCCGGTCACGGACCCGGAGGTCGGGCCGTGAGCGAGATCGCCGTCGCCCTGCTCGACGGGGCCGGGCTCGATCGGGCCCTGTCGGAGCGCACGGGCGTGCCCGTGACCGCCACCACCGTCGAGGACCACCTCGATGTCGCCCACCGGCTCGGGCTGGACGGCGCGCTGGTCGTCGGGCTCGCGGCCGTGCCCTGGCCCCACGCCGTCGCGCTCCACGCCGAGGGCTCGGCCACCCTGCCGGCCTACACCGGCGTGGTGTCCTGGCACGCCCTGCCGGCCCTGGCCGATGCCCTGGCCGACGCCGTGGCGCCCGGTGCCCGCAGCGGGGCCCACGTGATGGTGACCGCGCCGGACCCGGGACCCGACACCGAGCCCGGGGACGTGGTGTTCCTGCGCGAGGTGGCCGAGGCGGTGGCCGACCGGGTCCAGCTCGCCTCGCGCTCGATCGCCTGGCGGGGGAGCACCCGCACGCCCACGGCCGCGGAGGCGTTGCGCAGCGTGATCGAGGTCCACGGCCACCGCGACGTGGTCGAGTGCCCTGTCGCGCCTACCACGGGGGGCGACGCCGAGCTCCTCGCCGTCGCGGAGGAGCTCGGCGCCCGGCTCACCACCGTGGACCTCGGCCGCGCCACCCTGCTGGACCTGCTCACCGAGGTGGTGGTCACCGTCGCGGGGCACGAGTTGGGCGATGACGACACCGCCGCGGACGACGACACGGACGGCGACGGGGATGCTGCCGGGTTCGACGCGGCGATCGACCTCGACGCGGCCGGGGGACCGGGTGCCGAGGAGGGACCCGAGGATCCGTCGGGGCCGCGGTGAGCGTGCCGCGTGTCGCCGTGGTCGGCGGTGGACTCACGGGTCTGGCCGCGGCCTGGCACCTGCGTGGCGACGCCGAGGTGACGCTCTACGAGGCGGGACGGCGCCTCGGCGGGCAGGTGCACACCATCGAGCTGTCCGACGGGCCCCTCGACGTCGGGGCCGACGCGGTGCTCGCACGTCAGGCGGCCGGGCCCGCGCTGCTCGACGCCCTCGGTTTCGCGGCTGAGGAGCGGGTGCACCCCACCAGCTCCCGGGTGCAGCTGTGGATCGGTGCCGCGTTGCGGCCCCTGCCCGAGGCCACGGTCTTCGGGGTGCCGACGGACCTGCGTGCGGTGGTGGCCAGCCGGGTGCTGTCGCCGGCCGACCTCGCCGTCATCGCCTCCGAGCCCTTGCGGCCCCGGCGTGTGGTCGCCGGCGACCGCAGCGTGGCGGACCTGGTGGGCGAGCGGTTCGGGCACCGGGTGGTGGCCCGGTTGGTGGAGCCCCTCCTCGGTGGGGTGTACGCCGGTGCCGCCAAGCGTCTGTCGGCCCAGGCCACCCTGCCACCGGTGTGGGCGGCCGCCGCCGAGCACCGGTCCCTGCTGCGCGGTCTGGCCGCGCACCGGGCCCGCACCGCCGCGGACGACCGTCCGGTGTTCGTGACCGTGCGTGGCGGGCTCGGTCGGGTCGTCGACCGGCTGGCCGCCGACCTGGGGGAGGCCGTGCGCACGGCGACACCGGTCCGGGCGCTGTCCCAGGACGACCGCGGGGTCGCCCTCCACCTCGATGCGGGCACCGAGGTGGTGGACGCCGTGGTGCTGGCGGTCCCTGCGGCGGTGGCCGCCGGCCTGCTGGCCACGCAGCGACCGGCCGTGGCGCGCGAGCTCGCGGGCATCCGGGCGGCGTCCGTTGGCGTGGTCGCCCTGGCCTACGACCGCGGCGATGCCGCGGCGGCGCCGGCCGGTAGCGGGGTCCTGGTGCCCCGGGACCAGGGCCGGCTGACCAAGGCCATCACGATCGGGGCGGGGAAGTGGCCCCACCTGGCCGCGCGGGAGCGGTTCGTGCTCCGGGCCTCGGTGGGGCGCATCGATGACGACCGTGCGCTGGCCCTGGACGACGACCGACTGCTCGAGCAGGTCGACGCCGAGGTCCGGCGCTGCCTCGGGCTCAGGGCGCCGGCACGGGAGCGGGTGGTCGTGCGCTGGCCCGACGCCCTGCCCCAGTACGACGTGGGCCACCACGCCCGCCTGGACCGGATCCACCACCTCCTCGGGCAGGGGCCGCCGGGCGTGCACCTGGGAGGCGCGGGCCTCGACGGTGTGGGCCTCGCCGCCCGCGCTGCGGATGCGGCCCGGTTGGCGGAGGGCGTCCGCCGGCAGCTGCATGCCCGGGCGGAGGCCACCCCATGAGCCTGCCTGCGACGGTGCTGCTGGTGCGCCACGCCTGGGCGGGGGAGCGGGGCAGCGTGCCCGACGACCGCGCCCGTCCCCTCGACGCGCGCGGTCGTCGGCAGGCGTTGACGCTCCCCGATCACCTCGATGCGGGGCTCGGGGCCCGGGGCCGACCGACGCTGCTCGTCGAGGCCGCCCGCGGCGCACTGGTCCTGGTCTCCAGCCCCCTGCTGCGCTGTGTGGCGACCCTGGAGCCCCTCGGTCGGCGCGCCGGGGTGCCGGTGACCACCGATGAGCGGCTGGCCGAGGCTGCGCCCACCACCCGCTCCACCGACGGGTGGCCGGCTGCGGCGGAGCTCGGTGCCCGGGCCGGCCTGGCGCTCGAGGCCGCCGGTGGCCGCACACCCGCCGAGGGGACCCTGGTGCTGTGCGCCCACGGGGAGGTGCTGCCGGCCCTGGTGGCCGTGCTGGTCGGTCGCGGGCAGCTCGCTCCGCCGGAGGTCGACCTCACCGCCAAGGCCATGCCCAAGGGCGCCACCTGGCTGTTGTCCCTGGCGACGGGCACCCTGGAGGAGCTGCCGCCGCCCGCGTGAGGTGGCCGTGGGCGGGGAGCCCGGCCAGAGGATGGTCAGCCGGCTGCGGGTTCGAGGAGTTCCGGGCCGTCGTTGCGCACGTTGTTGACCCGGGTGGAGATCGCCGTCGCGGTCAGCTCGACGGGCCCGAGGGCGGCCACGGCGTCGAGCAGGTGGGGCGCCTCCTGCGCGCTGGCTCCGGCCCAGTCGTCCCACAGCTGTGGTGGCAGTACCACGGGCATGCGGTGGTGGAGCTCGGCCATGGCGCCACGGGCCTCGGTGGTCACGATCGCGGTGGAGAACACCGGCAGGGCGTCGTCGTCCTCGGGGTCGCGCCAGGCGGTCCAGATGCCGGCGAACACCAGGGGTGCACCCGCGGGATCGGCGATGTGGAAGGGCTGCTTGGGATGGTCCTCAGTGGCCGGACGCCACTCGTAGAAGCCGTCCGCCGGGATCAGGCAGCGCCGCTGGGCGAAGCTCCGGGCGAACATCCGGGAGGTGGCCACGGTCTCCACCCGCGCGTTGATCGGTTGGCGTCCGCCCCGCAGGCTCTTGGCCCAGGGCGGCACGAACCCCCACCGCAGGGTGCCGAGCCGCCGCTCTCCCTCGCGCTCGATCGCGGCGTAGATCTCCATCGACGGCGCCACGTTGTACCGGCGGGGCAGGCCGTCGGTCGCGACCCGGTCCACCGCCAGGTGGGTGGCGAGGTCGTCGAGGCTGGACAGCGAGAGGAAGCGACCACACATGGCCCTAGCCTACTGCCCCTGGGAGGCGACCTGCGGGGTGCTGCCCCCGCGCCGGCTGGTAGGCCTCGGCGCCTCCACCGCGTACCGTTGTCCCCCGGTACCCGCCCCCAGCGCCCCGTCGGGGGGGACGCGCCCGCCGCGCGCAGCCCACGAGCCCGTCAGCCTGCCGGAAGGAGTGGTCGTGTCGGAACAGGCACGCGAGGCCGCCCGCCGCATCGTGGCTGAGGTGTTCGCCGCCCCGCAGGCGGCTGCGTCGCCCACGCAGGTGGACGCTGTTGGAGCCGGCCCCGTCGGCAGGGGGGCCGGCGCGGGCGACACCGAGGAGGCTGCGAGCAGCGTGGATGACGGCCCGATCGCCCGACGGGCACGTGCGCTGGTCGCAGCGGTGTTCGATCCCGAGCCGCCGGTCGAGGCCGAACCGACCGTCGGCTCCGCCCCCGTGGCCGCGGCGTCGGGCACGGCCGAACCGGTCGCCACGTCAGACCTGACCCCTGCGCAGCGCCGGGCACGGGAGCTCGTGGAGGAGGCGGCAGCGGCGCAGGCCGCCCGGACCCGCCAGCTGGCCGGGACGCCGGCC
>SKTN01000399.1 GCA_007117945.1 Nitriliruptoraceae bacterium
GACTCCACCTCGCCGAAGGGCTGGCCCTGCTCCACCTCGGCGCCGGGGCTCGGCAGATCGACGTAGACGACGTCACCGAGCTGATCCTGGGCGTAGGCGGTGATCCCGACGGTGCACACCTGCCCGTCGTCACGCACCCACTCGTGCTGCTCGCTGTAGCGCAGTTCGCTGGGGATGTCCTCGGCCACGGCCGGTTCTCCTGGCTCTCGCGGTGCCACGGTTCCCGGCGCCGGGCGTGCACCCGCCACGCCGGAGGTCCGACCCTAGCGCGAGCGCTGCACAACCTCGACGGCGTACTGCCCCGCGGAGACGTAGTACAGCACGATGCTCACGCCGTAGAACGCCCAGCCGATCACCTGGAGCACCGCCTGGGGGTCGGCCGCCCCGTCACCGACCGCTGCCGCCAGCAGCCAGGTCGGGAAGGCCCACATCAGGCCGAAGGTGGCGATCTTGCCGATGCGCGTGACCGCCGGGGGCCGGGTGCCCCTCAGCAGCAGCACCCCGCCGACGGCCAGGACGGCAACGTCACGCAGGACCACGGCGAGCAGGGCCCACAACGGCAGCAGCTCCGTCATGACGAAGCCGAGGCCCACCACCAGGAACAGGGCCCGGTCGGAGATGGGATCGAGCAGGGTCCCGAAGCGGGTGATCTGGTCCAGGCGCCGGGCGAGGTAGCCGTCGAGCCAGTCCGTGGCGGCGAAGACCACCAGCAGCACGAAGGCCCGCAGGAACCGGCCATCGACCAGGTCGAGGTAGATGAAGGGCAGGACCAGCAGCCGGGCCAGGGACAGCGCGTTGGGCACGGTCAGGATGCGGTCGGTGGCCTCCTGGGGCGTGTCCCTGGCACCGATGTCGAAGACCCGCATCGCCTCATCCCGATCGTGCGGCTGGCCGAGCGTAGGCCGCGCACGGTAGCGACCGTGGTCGGCCCCGCACACGGCGATGCTCCGGGCGTGGTCACCCGGAGCATCCGTGGTCGGGCTGGCCGGACTTGAACCGGCGACCCCTCGCCCCCCAGACGAGTGCGCTACCTGACTGCGCCACAGCCCGTTGCCGAGGCGTGCTCCGGCGCAGCCGGGGTGCCTCGTACGAACCCGCACGCTACCGCCTGGAGGGCGCGGCAGCCAACCACCCCTCCTGCGGGCCGGGGTCCGGCCCACGCCTGTCCGGCACGGTGTGAAGCGCAGCGACCGCCACGAGGTCACAACGCTGCACACCTCTCACCGACGGCCGCGCCGGGCGTGGCCGCCGGGCGCCAGCGGCCACGCGCCGCCAACGCCAGCGACATCGAGGTGGCACGGCCACCACGAGCCGTCAGCCGCCAGCGGACACCAGCCAGCGGGAGCAGCGCTCAGCGACCGCGGCGTCCGCGACCACCGCCACCCCGACCGCCGCTACGACGGCGGCGCTGCGCCGGCGTCGGCGGGCGGTCGTCGAGGTGCAGGGGCACGCCGGTGAAGTCGTAGTGCTCCCTGAGGGTGCGTTCGAGGTAGCGGCGGTAGCCGTCGGGCAGGCGACCGTTGGTGAACAGCACGATCCGCGGCGGTGCGGTCTCCGCCTGGGTGGCGTAGCGCAGCTTCAGTTGCTTGTTGCCACTGCGCGGCAGCGGGTGGTGGGCGACGGCGTCACCGAGGTGCGCGTTGAGCTGCCGGGTGGGG
This sequence comes from Nitriliruptoraceae bacterium, assembly GCA_007117945.1. Classification (GTDB taxonomy): domain Bacteria; phylum Actinomycetota; class Nitriliruptoria; order Nitriliruptorales; family Nitriliruptoraceae; genus T1Sed10-7. Next base: position 1,659 of record SKTN01000399.1, read on the forward strand.
ATGCGCCGCTGGTAGTTGTCCCACACGGTCTGGAGTTGGGGCAGCAGGCGTCGCACGCCCCGCCCCGAGGTCGCCGACACGTTGACCCGCGGTGCCCAGGCGGCGAAGGACAGCAGGCGGTCCAGTTCGCGTTCGAGATCGCCGCGGCGCTGTTCGTCGACCAGGTCCCACTTGTTGCACACCAGCACCACCCCGCGACCGGCGTCACGCAGCAGCGCGGCGAGCCGCTGGTCCTGCTCGCCGAGGGGCTCGGAAGCGTCGATGACGAACAGCACCAGGTCCGCGCCGTCGACGGCCATGCGGGTCCGGTCCACGGAGTACAGCTCCGTGTCCTCACCGCGGCGGTAGTGGCGGCGCATCCCGGCGGTGTCGACGAACACCCACGGTGCACCATCGAGCTCCACCATCGTGTCGACGGCGTCCCGCGTGGTGTGGGGCACCGCATCGACGATCGAGCGCTCCTCGCCGAGCACCCGGTTGAACAGCGAGGACTTGCCGACGTTGGGCTTGCCCACGATCGCCACGCGCGGGACCGCGGACTCGTCCGGCACCGCCACGGGACGGTCCGGCAGCCCCGCGACCAGCTCGTCGAGGAGATCACCGACGCCCCGGCCGTGACGAGCCGAGACCGGGTGCGGTGCGCCCAGGCCCAGCCCGTACAGCTCGTGGACCAGGGGCTCCTGGCGCTCCCCGTCGATCTTGTTGGCCACCAGCAGGGTCGGCACGTCGCTGCGCCGCAGCAGCTTGGCGTAGCGCTCGTCGTCCTCGAGTGCCCCCACGGTGCCGTCGACGACGAACACCACCAGGTCGGCGGCGGCCACCGCGGCCTCGGCCTGGGCGACGATCCGGGCGGCCATGCCCTCGGCGCGGTGCTCCCAGCCCCCGGTGTCCACCACGACGAAGGGGTGGCCCGTCCACTCGGCGAGGTGCTCGGTGCGGTCGCGGGTCACCCCGGGCCGCTCCTCCACGATCGCGACGCGCTCACCGATGATGCGGTTGACCAGGGTGGACTTGCCCACGTTGGGCCGACCGACCACGGCGACGCGCGGCAGGGTCCGGCGTGCCTCCAGCGGGTCGTGGGGCAGGCTCGGGTCGGCGTGGTCGACGCCCGCCAGCACCTCGTGGATGCGGGCGACCACCGTCGCGACCACCTCCTCGAGGTCCGCGCCAGTGGTGTCGAGGACCCAGGCGTCCTCGGCGGGCTGCATCGGCGCCACCGCCCGGGAGCCGTCCCGGGCGTCACGCTCGACGATCTGGGCGGCCAGCACGTCCACGTCATCCCGGCCGAGTTGCCCCGCACGGCGTCGTGCACGCTCCTCAACACTTGCCGTCAGGTAGACCTTCAGGTCGGCGTCGGGTGCGACGACGGTGCCGATGTCGCGGCCCTCCATCACCCCGCCGCTGGCCAGCTGCCGGCGTTGCGCCACCAGCAGCTGCGCACGCACCTCCGGGTGCGCGGACACCGAGGACACCGCCGCGGTCACCGCATCACCGCGGATCTCGTCCTCCACGTCGACACCATCGAGGTAGGTGCGATCCCCGCGCCGCTCGATGCTGGCCGCCTCCACGGCGGCCGCGCAGCCCGGTCCGTCGTCCAGGGGCAGCTGGGCCCGGAGGCAGGCCAGGGCCGCCGCCCGGTAGATCGCCCCGGTATCGACGTGGCGCAGCCCCACCCGCTCGGACACCAGGCGGGCGACCGAGGACTTCCCCGATCCTGCGGGCCCGTCGATCGCGACCACGAGCTCGTCGTAGATCGCGCCCTCGTCCCAGACCTCGGGCCCGTCGGACTCCGGGTCGGACCCCACGTCGGACTCGAGGTCCGGCCGAGCATCGGGGTAGGCGTCGGCCTCCGCGTCGACGGGCGCGCTGACGGGAGCCTCGCCTCTGTGGTCGCTGCGGTCCGGCACGGGCGCTCCAGGCGTTCGGCCCGGTCGTGGGGAGGGCGGCCCACGTGCACCGCGGGCCTGTCCGGGCCCGGCGAGCCTACCGAGAGGGGCCCCCCACCCGCGGCACGACCGGCTCAGCGCCGCAGCTGCTCGAGCACCTCGAAGTAGTCCGGGAAGGTCTTGGCCACGCACCCCGGATCGGCGATGGCGATGCCCGGCACCCGCAGCCCGAGCAGGGCGAAGCTCATCGCCATGCGGTGGTCGTCGTAGGTGGCCACGCTGCCCGGCCCGGGGGTGCCGGGGTGGATCACCAGCCCGTCGGGCTCCTCCCGGGCGTCGACACCGAGCCGGCGCAGCTCGGTGACCACGGCGGCGATGCGGTCGGTCTCCTTGGCGCGGATGAAGCCGATCCCGGTGATCCGCGTCGGACCCTCGGCGAACACCGCCACCGCCGCCAGGGTCTGGGCGGTGTCCGACATCGGCCCCAGGTCCACCTCGATGCCGCGCAGCACGCCGGTGCCGTGGACCTCGGTGCCGTGGTCGTCCACCACCACCTCGGCGCCCATCCGGGCCAGGACGTCGGCGAAGCCCGCATCCCCCTGCACGGCGTCGCGGGTCAGGCCCGCCACCCGGACCCGCCCGCCGGTGATGGCGGCCGCGGCCAGCAGGTAGCTGGCCGCGGAGGCGTCGGGCTCGATGGCGAGGTCAGCCGCCCGGTAGCCGCTCCCGGCGACCACGAAGGTGCGCCCGTCGGGCCGCTCGAGGGTCGCGCCGAAGCGGGCGAGGACCTCGGCGGTCATGTCGACGTAGGGCTCGGACACCAGGTCGGTGGTGAGGTGGATGGTCAGGCCCGCGGGGAAGGCGGGGGCCGCGAGCAGCAGCCCGGAGAGGAACTGGCTGCTGGCATCCCCGGCCACCTCGACCGCTCCCCCGGCCACCGGTCCGCCGGTGACGGTGACGGGAAGGTGGCCCGGCTCGCCCTGCTCGGTGACCGTGCAGCCCAGGGCCCGCAAGGCCGCGATGGAGGGGCCCATCGGGCGGCGCCGGAAGGGGGCCGCACCGTCGAGCACGCTCGGACCCGGCACCAGGGCGAGCACGGGTGCGAGGAAGCGGGCCGTGGTGCCTGAGAGGCGCACGTCGAGGTGGGGGGCGGCGACGGGGGGCGTTCCACCCACCCCCGTGACCGAGCACGTGGTGGCGTCCCGCCAGTCCACCTCCATGCCCAGGGTGCGCAGCCCGTCGACCATGGCCCGGGTGTCGTCGGCGTCCAGCACCCCCGACAGCGTCGAGGTTCCCCGTGCCAGCCCGGCCGCGACCAGGGCCCGGTTGGTCAGGCTCTTGGAGCCGGGGACCGCGACGGTCACATCGGGGGGCCGGGCCAATGGCTCCATGCGTCGGGGAGCGGCGTGCGCGGCGCCGCTCACGGGTCCGGCGTCCGGGCGTCGCGAGCGGCCTCGGCCCCCGGGTCGGGGCCGGCGTCGGACAGCGCGGCGTCGGGCTCCACATGGACGCTGAGGCCGGCGTCGGTGAGCACCGCCGCCGCCACGGCGAGGTCGTCGGCCCCCACCCGCAGCAGCAGGGCACCGCGACCGCCCGTGGGGGCGTGGCGCATCGTCAGGTCCTCCACGTTGATCCCCGCCGCTCCCAGGGCGGTGGTGGCCGTGGCCAGCTGTCCCGGCCGGTCGTCCATCGGCACCACCAGGTCTGCCACGGCGCTGGGCACGGACTTGGGCACCAGCCGTTGGCGGGCGGCGCTTGCACGAGCCATGAGCTCGTGTACCTGCTCCCACCGCTCACCGGCCAGCGCGTCCCGCAGGCGCTCGAGGTGGTCGCCGTAGGCATCCAGGGCCTCCAGCACCGCGGTGCGGTTGCCGCGCAGGATCGGCACCCACAGTCCCGGGTCGCTGGCCGCGATCCGCGTGGTGTCACGGAAGCCCCCGCCGGCCACGGCCAGCACCGCGTCCCCGGCGCTGTCCACGGCATCGGCGGCCACCGCCGCCAGGCTGGAGGCCACCACCTGCGGCAGGTGGCTGACGATCGCCACCAACTCGTCATGCCGCTCGGGCGGCAGCGCCACCACCCTGGCGCCCAACCGACGGACCAGCGCTGAGAGCCGGGTGAGGGTGTCGTCCGCCGTGGCCTCGGTGGGCGTGAGCACCCAGCTGGCCCCCTGGAACAGCTGCGCGTCGGCGGCGTCGGGGCCGCTGCGCTCGCTGCCGGCCATGGGATGACCCCCCACGAACCGCTCGGGACCCAGCCCGGAATCCCTCAACCTCGACGTGACATCTAGGGTTGATCTTGACTTGAGGCTTGC
>SKTN01000315.1 GCA_007117945.1 Nitriliruptoraceae bacterium
CAAGGGGAACCGCGCGCCCTTCTCGCTGATGCTCCGGATGCTGCGGGCCTGGTGATGGTCTCAGTGCGGTCCCCGGTCGCCGGTCAGGTCCTGCCCGACGCCTACGACCAGCGACTCGACGTCGGCCAGCAGCTCGGGATCGCCGACCTCGCCAGCCAGGCGGCTGGCCTCCGCTGCGAGGTCACCGGCTGCTGCCGCCTCACCGCGCGCGAGCCGCGTCCGCCCCAGTTCGAGGGCCGCCCGCGCCGAGCCGTAGGGCAGGGCGGTCCCGGCCAGCAGCTCCCGGGCCGTCTCGAGCTGCCCACAGGCCCGGTCGAGTTCGCCGCGCTGCCGGGCGTGGGATCCGGCGACGAGCAGGGCGAACCCCAGGCTCGGCCCCCGACCGGCCTGGGCCGTGAGCTCGACGGCCTCGTCGAGGTAGCTGCGGGCCAGGGCGGGGTCACCCGAAGCGTGGGTCGCCACCCCCAGCTGCAGCAGCATGCGTCCCTCGAGCTCCGGGAACCCTCCCCGGCGGCACAGCGCCAGGCCCTCGGCGGCGAGCTGTCGCGCCCGGTCGGGCTGGGCGGTGGGGTCGATGGCGTCGATGACGATGTCGATGCCCTGGACGCGCGCCCATCCGACCCCCTCGTCGCTGAGCAGGGCAAGCCCGGCCTCGGCGTGCTCGCGCACGTCCTGCAGCCGTCCGGCGATGCGGCCGATCTGGGCGGTGACCAGGTGCGCGAACCCGAGCAGCCACCCGCCGATGGTCGTGGCGCGGTCCACCGCCTCGCGCAGCGCCGCCAGCGCTGCGGCTACCTCGCCGGCGTGGGCCCGGTGGATCGCGGCGAACAGCTCACCGAGGACACGGCTGCTCGGATCCAGTTCGGCGTCGAGGGCCCGTGCGGCCCAGGCGTGGCCGTGCGCGGCGCCACCCGCGGTGCGCAGGCCGCTGGCCCACAGCAGCGCGGCCGGGTCGGTGTGGGCGACATCGAGGTGGTCCGGGGGTGCGCCCTCACGTGCACCGAGCCCCTGGTCGAGCCAGCCGATCCCCTCCGCTGCCAGGCCACCCAGCAGCCACAACCAACCGAGCCGTCCCGCGAGCTGCTGGACCCGCCGCAGCTCGCCGGCGTCGCCGGCCCAGCGCAGCGCCAGCCGCGCGTCATCCAGCAACCCGGCCAGGCCCGGGAGATCGACCGCGAAGGTGTGCGGGTCCGTCTGGCGGTGACAGCCGGCGAGACGGTCGCCGATGACGTCGGCGTGCCGGGCACGAACGGCGCCGTCGAGCCCGAGCTCATGCAGCCGCTCCTGACCGTAGAGCCGGAGCGACTCGAGCATCCGGTAGCGGGAGCCCGATGGGCCGGTCTGCACCGTCAGCAGCGATCGGTCCAGCAGGTCACGGACCACGTCGAGGGGCTGGCCTGCCACACCCGCGGCCTCCAGCAGGGCCGCTGCGGCGTCCCGGTCGGCACCACCGACCGGGACAGCGAGGGCGGCCCACGCAGCCTGCTGCTCCGCGTCCAGCAGGTCCCAGCTCCAATCGAGGGTGCCGCGCAGGGTGCGCTGCCGCGAGGGTGCCCCCCGCTTGGTGGTCGAGAGCAGGGCGAACCGGTCGTCGAGGGCGTCGGCGAGCTCCGGCAGGGACAGCACGCGTTGGCGGGCTGCCGCCAGCTCGATCGCCAGGGGCAGGCCGTCCAGGCGGCGGACGATCGTCGCCGCGGCAGGGGCGCTGACGGCGTCGAGCTCGAAGGCGGGGTCGTGCGCACGTATCCGCTGGACCAGCAGCTCCACCGCCGGGGCCGCCAGGATCGCCGCCGGGTCCGTGGCCTCCTCGTCGGGCAGCGCGAGGGCAGGCAACGACCAGACCAGCTCGCCGGCGACCGCCAGCGGCTCACGGCTGGTGGCGAGCATCCGGACACCTGGAGCGTGGGCGAGCAGCGGCCGGGCGAGCTCCGCCACGTCAGCGACGACGTGCTCGCAGTTGTCGATGACGAGCAGCAGCTCGCGTTCGGCCAGCATGCCGACCAGCAGATCCGTGTCCACCGCAGCGGGACCGAACCCGCCCGACACGATGCCCAGGCTGAGCGCCACCTGGTGAGCAACCGGCGCGTCGCCGGTCAACGGGGCGAGCTCGACCAGCCAGGTTCCATCGGCCGGCGCCGTCAGTCGTCGGGCCACCTCCACCGCAAGGGTGGTCTTGCCCGCCCCACCAGGTCCGGTCAGCGTCACCAGTCGACCGGCGTCCAGCAACTGCGCCACCCGGTCGACCGCCGCCTCGCGCCCGACCACCGGTCCGGTGGCGATCGGCAGGTTGCCGGCGGTCCGCGATGGGCGGGCCGTCGAGACGGCGGCCACCTCCAGGTCGTCGGCCTGGTCCAGGAGTTGGAGGTGGAGGCGTTGCAGCTGCGGACCCGGATCGACACCGAGCTCGTCCGCCAGGAGCCGCCGGGTCCGCTCGTAGCGCGCGAGCGCCTCGCCCTGCCGTCCGGCCCGGTACAGGGCCCGCAGCAGCTGGCCACAGAGGCGTTCGCGCAGCGGGTGCGCCTCGACGAGCTCGGTCAGTTCGGCGACCAGTTCGCCACCTGCTCCGAGCCCCAGGGCCGCCTCGAACCGATCCTCGATCGTCGCCAGGCGCAGCTCGTCCAGCCGCCCTGCCTCGGCGCGGGCCCACGGCTCGTCGGCGACGCCCTCGAGCGCCCAACCCCGCCACAGCGCCAACGCCGCGGTGAGCCGCCCGTGGGCTGCCCCGAGGTCGCCGGCAACGAGCAGGCTGTGGCCCTCCGCCGCCATGTGCGCGAACCGGCGAGCATCGATGGCGGTGTCAGGGACCCGCAGCGCGTACCCCCCGGGGACGGTCGCAAGGACCCCGGTCCGGTCCGGATCGATCCCGCGCCGCAGGGCCGAGATGCGCTGCTGCAGCGCGTTGGCGGGATCGGCTGGCTGGCGCTCACCCCAGACGACCTCGAGCAGGGCGTCGGAGGTGACGGGTCGGGGCGCCGCGATCGCCAGTGCGGCCAGCAGCGCGGGTTGCCGACCCTTGAGCTCGACCCGCTCGCCCTCCAGCCGCACCGCGGGCCGCCCGAGCAGCTCGATCTCCACCGGTGTCGTACCTCCGCCTCGGCGAAGCCTACTCAGGGGACCGACCATGCCTGACCCTTCCCTGCCCACCGTGTCCGTCGCGCAGCTGCGTGCCCTGCTCACCGACCCGCAGCTGCGGTGCTGGCTCGTCCACGCCACCGACGCACACCCCTTCACGGCGGGTCACGTCCCCGGGTCGCTGGACCAGCCGGACACCGGGCTCCTGCGCCGGCTCGGTGCGGACGTCCCGATCGTGGTCTACGGCGAGGACGAGCAGGCGCGCGCAGCCCCCGCCCTGGCCACGGAACTCCACCACCTCGACATCGAGGTGGCCTGGTTCGCCGGGGGGATCGCTGCCTGGACCGCGGCGGGCCTACCGCTCGAGCGCTCGGGCTGAACAGGACGGTCAGGACCGATCGCTCGTCGCAGTGACCACGCAGCGCGCCGTGTGCAGATCCCGCAGGACGGCAGCAGGACGATGCCGTAGGGTGATATCGCGGGACCATCCCCTCCCGACGCGACACCGGCCGTCGTCCGCCCTGGTCGGCCGCTCCGCGGCGTCGACGATGTCACCCGAACCAGGGGCGGACCCCATCGTCCTGCTCGTGGCGTCGCTCATGGACCTCCTGGTGCGCGGGTACACCGCAGCACCGATGCTGGTGGCCGGGCTGACCGTCGCACGCGGTCAGGCCCACGACCTGCCCGGCCCCCGAGAGGGAGATCGTGATGCTGACCGCCGACGCGCTGCGCTCCAAGCCGACCCTGCACGGCCAACGGGTCGTGCTCCGGCCGCTGGGCCCCGAACACGCCGAGGCGTTCTGGCGATCGCTGGCCGACCCGCAGATGCGACGGCTCACGGGTACCCACGCCGAGTTCCGTCGCGACCAGATCGACGCCTGGCTGGCAGACCGCTCCACCCAGCACGACCGTCTCGACCTCGCCATCCATCGCCGCACCGACGACCGCTACCTCGGAGAACTCGCCTTGAACGAACTCGACCCCGCCAACGAGTCGGTCGGTGTCCGCATCGCCCTGGCGAGCAGCGAGATGACCGGGAAGGGCTACGGCAGCGACGCGCTGCGCACGATCCTCACCCATGCCTTCGACACCGTCGGCATCCACCGCGTCCACCTCGACGTCTACGCCTGCAACACCCACGCGATCCGCACCTACGAACGACTGGGCTTCACCCACGAAGGCCGTGCACGTGACGCCCTGCTGTGGGACGGCGTCCGACACGACGCCCTGCTGCTGTCGATCCTGCGACCCGAGTGGGAGGCAGCACACGGCCATCCCGGTAACCGGTCCGACGCGACCGCCCCTCCCCGCGCACGACCCGCGCAACCCGGGGCGTGAGACCACGCCAACCCCGGCCGTCCCGTGGCTCGTCGGCTCCGGCGCCGCGCAGGGCGTGACCGTCGCCACGGAGCAGACTGCTGCCCCTGGTGGTGCCCGCGTTCAGCCCGCACGGCAGGCGCGGCGACCGCGGGGATCGGCGTGGCCCTCGCCCTCGCCATCGCTGGGCCGATCGTCGATCGCCGTGCCAGGTCCACTGCGGCCGAACTGCTCGACCACCAGCCTGCGCACCGACGCGAGCCGGGGCCTCACCCGTCGAGGACCCGTGAACGGGCCCGACACCCGACAGGGGGCGCCATCGAGGACATCACCGGCGGCTGCTGAGGACCGCGGCTTGTCAGGGCGCAGGGTCCGCACCGTCCACGACCGTGCGAGCGAACCGGCGACCCCACGTGCGCACACCTCGGGATGCCCGGAGGATCCTCGCACCTGGGCTCGACCATCGTCCACCTGCCGGTGACCGCTCCGCGACTCCCGCTGGATCTCAGTAGCGCCCGATCACCCTGATCGGGTCGCCGACGCGGAGCCGGGCGAAGAGGTAGTCGGCGCCCTTCGGGGTGACACGCACGCAGCCCTTGCTGGCCGGGTAGGTGGGTACCTGCCTGGCGCCGTGGATGGCGATAGGGCCGTCGAAGTAGAGGGTGTTGTACATGTTGGGTGACGGTGCCGGATAGCTGCTGGAGGTGTGCCATCCTGCCCGGGTGCGCTGGATCCTGTAGGAACCGACCCTGGGCAGGCCACCCGAACCGGTCGATGCCCGCAGGACCTTTCGCCAGTGGCCCCCCTCGCGGTAGTAGACGGTCTGGCAGGTCCTGTCGACGGTCACCCCGCGGCCAGAAGCTGCGGCCGGTAGCCGTCGGGTCGTGCGGAGGGCCGTGATCTCCGCGGAGGTCAGCGGGCCGCGGTGTGCGGTGCGACCCTCGAGGCGCCGCCAGGCGCACAGGCCTCGGCGCGTCTGGGGCCCATCGATGCCGTCGATCGGCCCGGCCGGATAGCCGAGCTGGCCGAGCAGGGTCTGGGCCTCCCGGACGCGGTTGGCGGTCGATGCCTCGGCGACGTCGCCGGGACCGATCGCGGTGAGCATAGCGAGGGTCAGGAGGGTGGTGAGGATGAGCCGCCCGAGGGAGCGGGGGCCGGTCAGCAGGCTGGCGTGCATGTTGGTGTCTCGGGGTGTGCGTACCGCCGTCGGCGGCGGAGTAGGGGACACTGCGCTCAACACGACTGCTGGGACGGCTGTTCGGTTGCCTCGGCCCCGCCGAAGGGCACCCCGCGCACACCCGGTGCCTCGGCGGGCCGCTGGCGGTGGTCGAGGCGGGCGGCGGTCAGCCTTCCGTGCGTGTGTAGCGGCGCTGCCACCAGCGGGGTCCGGTGGCCGTGCACTGCCAGCCCTCGGCGACCAGCGTGGTGTCGA
>SKTN01000401.1 GCA_007117945.1 Nitriliruptoraceae bacterium
CCCACGGCAACCAGCCCCTCGAGCCCGAGGAGATCCGCGAGGACGGCACCAAGGTGTTCCGCCTGGTGGCGGAGATCTTCGACTGGGAGCTCGAGCCCGGGGTGTTCGTGGAGGGTTGGGGCTACAACGGCCAGATCCCGGGCCCGGTGATCCAGGTCGACGTCGGTGACGAGGTCGAGGTCATCGTCGACAACGAACTCCCCATGGGTACCGATGTGCACTGGCATGGTGTCCGGGTACCGAACGACCAGGACGGCGTGGCACCCCTCACCCAGGACCTGATCCAGGCCGGCGAGAGCTTCACCTACCGGTTCACGGCGACCGAACCCGCCATCGGGATGTACCACCCCCACCACCATGGCCAGATGAAGCTGCCCAACGGCATGTTCGGCGCCTTCATCATCGGCGAGGTCGGTGTGGACATCCCCTTCCCCAGCGGCGAGATCGGCGGCAAGGACGTGCCCGAGGACATCGACGTGGTGGCGGAGATCCCGATGATCCTCAACGACGCCGGCACGATCGGGCTGAGCATCAACGGCAAGTCCTTCCCCGCCACGGAGCCCATCGTGGTGGAGGAGGGCGACTGGTTCGTGCTCCACTACTACAACGAGGGGCTGCAGATCCACCCGATGCACCTGCACCAGATGCCGCAGCTGGTGTTCGCCAAGGACGGCTTCCCCCTCGATGCGCCGCAGTGGGAGGACACGGTCAACGTCGCCCCGGGCGAGCGCTACAGCGTGCTCGTGCAGGCCACCGACCCGGGGGTGTGGGTGCTGCACTGCCACATCCTCACCCACGCCGAACGCGCCGAGGGGATGTTCGGGATGGTCACCGCGGTGATCGTGGAGGAGGCCGCCTGAGCGTCCGGCGGGGGCCACGGCCCGTTCGTCGTGGGGCGAGCGGGCCGTTACCCTGCCCCCCACGGCGCCTTGAGGGCGCCGCACTGACACCCGGGGAGCTCGTGCAGTCGAGCTGAGAGGGTGACCGGCCCATCGCGGCGGCGTCACCGACCCGTGGAACCTGCACCGGGTAATGCCGGCGAGAGGGAGGTGACACCGTGGACGCTCGCCCCGATCACCCGCGTGAGCGCGCCGCGGGCGCGCGGGAGGTGATCGTGCTCGCCGGTGGCGAGCGCGTCGTCACCCCGCTGTCCGGTCCCCTGCCGCCGGCGGACACCGTCATCGCCGCGGACAGCGGGCTGGCGTCGGCTGCCACCCTGGGGCTGAAGGTCGATCTGCTCGTCGGTGACCTCGACTCCGTCGACGGCGACGATCTGGCCCGCGCCGAGGCGCTCGGGACCCGCGTCGACCGCCATCCTGAGGACAAGGACCGCACGGACCTGGCCATCGCCCTGGACGCCGTCCTGGAGCAGGGTCCGGCCGAGGTGACCATCGTCGGCGGCCACGGTGGCCGCCTCGACCACCTCCTTGCCAACGTGGCACTGCTGGCCGCACCGCAGTACGCGCAGCTGCGCATCCGCGCGCTGCTGGGTCCTGCCCTGCTGCACGTGGTCCGCGATGAGGTGGCGCTCGAGGGCCAACCCCACGAGCTGATCAGCCTGCTCGCGGTCCACGGCGAGGCCCGCGGGGTGACCACCCACGGGCTGCGGTTCCCGCTCCACGACGCGGTCCTGCACCCGGGCTCCTCCCGGGGTGTCAGCAACCGGTTCTCCCGGCAGCACGCACACATCCGCCTCGAGGACGGGGTCGTGGTCGTCGTGCAGCCGGGCCAGGACGACCCCGACCGCTGAACAGCGGACTGGAGCATCCCATGACCGCACCATCACCCCTGCCACGCCCCCGTACGACGTCACCGGTCCACCGCCGTGGCCGCCGGCCGTGGCTCTTCGCCGCCGTCGCAGCCGCGGCGCTCCTGCTCGCCGCCTGTGCACAGGACCCCGATGACGAGGCCCCCGACCCCGGGGCGGACCCGGCCGAGGAGGAGCCGGACGACGACGAGCCGGTCGAGGAGGACGCCCCCGACACCGACGCCGCAGAGGACCCCGCCGGCACGACGGTGACCCTGCTGACCCACGACTCCTTCGACGTCTCCGAGGAGGTGCTGGAGGCCTTCACCGACGAGACGGGCGTCGAGGTGTCCGTCGTGCCCCTCGGCGACGCCGGCACGGCCCTGAACCAGGCGATCCTGACCCGCGACGCACCCCAGGGTGACCTGCTCTTCGGTGTGGACAACAGCTTCCTGTCCCGGGCGCTGGACGAGGAGCTGTTCGTCGCGCACGACAGCCCTGCGCTGGCCGAGGTCGACGAGCGCTTCGTCCTCGACCCCGAGCTGGGCGCCCTGCCCGTGACCTACGGCGACGTGTGCCTCAACCACGACGTCGAGTGGTTCGCCGAGCGGGACCTGGAGGTCCCCACCGACCTCGCCGACCTCACCGACCCGGCCTACGAGGGCCTGCTCGCCGTCCAGAACCCGGCGACCTCCTCCCCCGGGCTGTCCTTCCTGCTGGCGACCATCGACCGGTTCGGCGAGGACGGCTACCTCGACTTCTGGTCGGATCTAGTGGACAACGACGTGGTCGTGACCGACGGCTGGTCCGAGGCCTACTACGACGAGTTCAGCGGCACCGGCGGTGGCGACCGGCCGCTGGTCGTCTCCTACGCCTCCAGCCCGCCCGCGGAGGTGTTCTTCGCCGACCCCCAGCCGGACGAGGCGCCCACGGGCGTGATCGAGGCTTCCTGCTTCCGCCAGGTGGAGTTCGTCGGCATCCTCGAGGGCGCCGAGAACCCGGCCGGTGCGCGGCTGCTGGTCGACTTCATGCTCGGCCAGCGGTTCCAGGAGGACCTGCCGTTGACCATGTTCGTCTTCCCCGTCAACACCGAGGCGGCACTCCCCGAGGTGTTCGAGGAGCACGCCGTCGTTCCCGACGAGCCCCTGGAGATCGACCCGGCCGCGATCGGTGAGAACCGCGAGGCCTGGATCGAGGCCTGGACCTCCACGGTGCTGCGGTGACCCTCGCCGCCCGGCCCGCGGGGACGCGCCGCGGGTCGCGGCGGCGACCACGTACGCGCCGGTGGCTGGCCACCGCCGGGCTCCTCGTGCTGCCGGTGGTGTTCCTCGGCTGGTTCTTCGCCTGGCCCGTCACCGCGATCGTGTGGCAGGGACTGGCACCCGAGGGCGATCTCGAGCTCGGGGTCCTCGGCCGCGCCGTCACCGATCCGGGTGTTCGGTCCGTTGCCTGGTTCACCCTGTGGCAGGCCGTGGTCTCCACGTCGCTGACCCTGCTCGTGGCGCTGCCGGGTGCCTACACCCTCTCCCGTCAGCGCTTCCGCGGCCGCGGCGTCCTGCAGGCGGCGGTGACGGTGCCCTTCGTCCTGCCGACGGTGGTGGTGGGCTCGGCGTTCCTGGCGCTGCTGGGCCCCCGCAGCCCGATCAACGCGGCCCTGGTGGCCGTCCTCGGCGACGAGGCGCCCGCCCTCGACCTGCGCCGCACGGTGACCGCGATCCTGCTCGCCCACGTGTTCTTCAACTACGCCGTGGTCGTGCGCACCGTCGGCGGGCTGTGGTCGATGCTCGACCCCCGCCTCGAGGACGCTGCCCGGGTGCTGGGCGCCTCGCGCTGGCGTGCCTTCCGCGAGGTGACCTGGCCGCTGCTGCGCCCCGCCGTCGCGGCGTCGGCGGCGATCGTGTTCCTGTTCACCTTCACCTCCTTCGGCGTGGTGCTGATCCTCGGTGGGCCGGGGAGGGCCACCATCGAGGTGGAGATCCACCGCGCCACGACCCAGCTGTTGGACCTCCCCCTGGCCTCCACCCTGGCGCTGCTGCAGCTGGCGGCGGTGCTCGCCGCCCTGGCGGTGTACGGGCGGCTGACCCGACGCGCCCAGGTGCAGCAGCGGCTGGTGGCCAGCCACACCACGCAGCGGCGGCCCCAGGGCCGTGGGGAGCGGGCCCTGCTGGCCGCCAACCTGGTGGTGATCGTCGGTCTGGTCCTCAGCCCGCTGGCGGTGCTGGTGGAGCGCTCCCTGGTCACCGCCGAGGGCTACGGGCTGGACAACTGGCGCCGGCTGCTGACCGACGACACGAGCACGGTGCTGGCGGTGCCGGCCGCCGACGCGGTCCGCAACTCCCTGCTGTTCGGGGTCAGCGCCACCCTGGTGGCCCTGGTGATCGGCACCTTGGCGGCCTCGGCCGCGACCCTGGATCGGGGACGGCTCACCGGGCTGGTCGACCGGGCGCTGATGGTGCCGCTCGGCACCTCGGCGGTGACCGTGGGCTTCGGCTTCCTCATCGCCCTGGACCGTCCCCTGGACCTGCGCGGCTCACCGCTGCTGGTCCCCCTCGCCCAGGCCCTGATCGCCACCCCCTTCGTGGTCCGGACCCTGCTGCCCGTGCTGCGCTCGATCGACCGGCGGCTGCGCGAGGCCGCAGCGGTGCTGGGGGCCCGACCGCTGCGGGTGTGGCGTGAGATCGACCTGCCCATCGTCGGCCGCGCCCTGCTGGTGGCGGCCGGGTTCTCCTTCGCCATCGCCGTCGGCGAGTTCGGCGCCACCGTGTTCGTCGCCCGTGCCAACCTGCCCACCATGCCCGTCGCGATCTTCCGGCTCCTCGGCCGCCCCGGGGTCGCCAACTTCGGCCAGGCCATGGCGATGTCCACCCTGCTCGCCGCCATCACCGCGACGGCGCTGCTGGCCATCGACCGGCTGCGGGTCGGCCAGATCGGACGCTTCTGATGCTCGCGATCCGCGGCGTGACCCTCGCCTACGACGACACGGTCGTGGTCCACGATCTCGACCTCGATGCCGCTGATGGGGAGGTGCTGTGCCTCCTGGGCCCGAGCGGGTGCGGCAAGTCGACGCTCCTACGGGCCATCGCCGGCCTCGAGCCGCTGCAGGCCGGCACGATCCACCTCGATGACCGTGACCTCGCGGGACTGCGCCCGGACCAGCGTGAGGTGGGCCTGATGTTCCAGGAGCACGCGCTGTTCCCCCACCGCAGCGTCGCGGAGAACGTCGGGTTCGGCCCGCGGGTCCACGGGCTGGCGCCCGACGCTGTGGGCGAGCGGGTGCGCGAGGCGCTGGAGCTGGTTGGGCTCGCCGGTACCGAGCACCGGGGCGTCGACCAGCTCTCGGGTGGCGAGCGGCAGCGCGTCGCCCTGGCACGCGCCATCGCGCCCCGGCCACGGCTGCTGATGCTGGACGAGCCGCTGGGCTCCCTCGACCGCGCGCTGCAGACCCGGCTCCTCGCGGAACTGCCCGAGGTGCTCGCCGAGCTCGGTACCACGGTGGTCTACGTCACCCATGACCAGGACGAGGCCCTGGCCCTGGCCGACCGCGTGGCCGTGATGCGCGCGGGACGGATCGAGCAGCAGGCCACACCCGACCGCCTGTGGCGCACCCCGCGGACCAGCTTCGTGGCAGGGTTCCTCGGGCTCGACCAGCAGCTGCCCGTACGGGTCGACACCGCTGCGGTGCACACACCGCTGGGCAGCCTCGCGCGCCGCGCCGTGAGCGCAGCCGAGGGCACCGTGCGCGAGGGTGCGACCCGGGCCGTGCTCCTGCCGGAGGCGATCCGCCTCCTGGACGACGATGAGGCGCTGCCCGCCGACCACCTCGCCGTCACGGGAACCGTGCTGCGCCGTCGCTTCCGGGGGGACCACCTCCAGGTGACCGTACGCGTCACCGGCTCCACCGACCACGACACCCCACTCGACCTGCGGGCGCTGTCGCTGCGCGACGCCGCGCCGCCGGACGCGGTGGTGCGGCTGGCGATCGATCCGGCCGGCGTGCACCTGCTCGCCCCCGACCCCCGGCCCTGACACCCCGACCGCCCGGCCCTGCCCCGCCCCGGCCTGCCGACGCCACC